>JBHELW010000302.1:0-30761 GCA_046262915.1 Mycobacteriales bacterium
TCGCCGTTTCTGCCGTCGTGTCTCTCGTGGTCGCGTCTGCTGTCGACTGGGCAGCTGCATCCGAGGCGATCACCTCGAAGCCGGTTTCGATGAGCTCGCCGAGCGCGAGCGCCCGGAGTAAGCCAATGGGTCGCGGATCACCGGCTGCCTTGGCCGCTGCCGCACGCGCGTCGATGCGTCGCTTCGCGGCGACCGCGTCGGCGAGCGGCAGGTGCGCCGTCAACCACGCCATCGCGTCGGCGTCGGGAGTGAGCTCGACGTCGCTCTGCGCCGCCGCCCGCGCGTGTCGCGCTTCGAAGCCCGCCGGATCCGCGGCTGCGATCGCGCGCGACATCGCGACGCCCGTCTCGCCTGGACTCCGCACGGGACGAGCGAGAACTCGCGCCTCAGCGGCTCGCGTCACGACCGGGTCATCCACCGTCGCCGCGGCGCGCAGTATCCGCAGCGCATGCGGATAAGAGATGTCTCCGGCACTCAAGGCCGCCGCGGTTGCGGGCAGGTGTGTCCGCAAACGGCGGGCGTTGCACAGCTGTGCCTGGGCTGCGCCGAGCGGTATATGCAGTGCCAGCGCGACCTCGTGTGCGCCAAACGGGTCATGTCCCGCTTCGCCCGGTCCGGGTCCGCCGACCAGCGCGATCGCGTCGAGGCGCCGGGCGGCGGCGTGTGACGCGGCGCGATCCCAAGCCTGCAGGTAGCGCACGCGCTCCGGACGTGACAGCAGGACCGGCTCCACGTGGTCCAAGGAGTCCACGCTGGCGCCGCGGATCGACGCGGCCAGCATCTCGTCCAATAGCGCGCGCGCCGCGCGCGACTGCGCAGTGTCGGCTGGACCGGGGCCCGGGAGCCGCAGCGCGGCAAGTCGGCGCAGCGTTGTTTGCCGCAGCTGGCGCTCGCTCGCCCGGCGCGCGTTCACCGCGGCGGCACTTGCCCGGCGCGTCGTCTGCGTCGCGGCATTCGTCGGGCGCACGCTCGGTGGCGCGGCACTCGTACGGCGCGCGCTCGGCGTGTCGTTCGTTGGCGCTCGGCGGCGACGGGTCGTCGGACTCACGAAACCGACGCTATAGACCGGGTCCGACAATTTCGCCGGTCGCTTCGGCAGCATTGGCAATCTGTGGATAGCTGTTGTCAGGCGGCGGCGCGCAGCGCCGCCACGGCCAGGACCACCGCCACCGCGGGCGCTACAACGCCCGCTCGAAGTGCACGATCGGCGCGCCCTCGTCGTCGTCCTTCGTGCGTCCGGAGAGTCGGAACCCCGTTCCGGCATACAGCCGTTGCGCGCGGATGTTGTCGGCGTGCGTCCACAGCTGCGCGCGGTCGTACCCGGCCGCGCGCGCCTCCCGAAGAGTCGCCTCCACCACGCGCCGCCCAATCCCCTCGCCCCACCGCGCGGGCGCCACGAAGACCAGTCCGATATGGCACAGCCCGGCAATCGGCGGTCCCGCGCCGTCGTCAGCGAGCCCCTGCATGCCGAGTGCCATCCCGACGAACATGCCGTTGTCCTCAGCGACGACGAGAAAGTTGTCGGGCCGCCCGGCATAGGAGCGCACGCGACTCTCATGTTCGGCGCGCACGGGGATCCCGCCTCGTCGCGCCTCGTTCGCGGCGCGCCAGACGGCGATCGCCGGTTCGATGTCGGCGGGCCCACCGCGTCGTACGTCGAGCATTTCCGGCGCACCGTAGCCGCGCGCCGCCGGAGGCGGTGGAACAACCAGCCGCGACCGCGCGTTGCGGCGGCCATGAGAATCGGGATCCTCGGTAGTGGCGCGGTCGGTCAGGCCCTCGCGCGCGGACATGCGCGGCATGGTCACGAGACGCGGATCGGCACCCGCAAGCCCGACAAGCCCGACCTCGCCGAGTTCGCGACCGGAACGGTCGACGCCGTCGCGCAATGGGGCGAACTACTCATCCTCGCCGTCGACGGCAGTGCAGCGGAGGCACTGGCCCGCGACGTCGCATCAGCGGCCGCCGGCAAGGTGCTCATCGACGCGACGAACCCGCTGGACTTCTCGGGCGGCGTGCGCGGACTCTTCGTTGGGACGACCGACTCGCTTGGCGAACGTGTGCAGCGGGCGGCGCCCGACGCGCGCGTCGTCAAGGCCTACAACATCGTCGGCAATGCGCAGATGGTCGATCCGGAGATCTCCGGCGGGCGGCCGACGATGCTGATCGCCGGCAACGACGACGACGCGAAGGCGTCGGTATTGGCGCTGCTCGAAGACACCGGCTGGGACGCGCTCGACATCGGCGACATCACCATGAGCCGCTGGCTGGAGCCGATTGCGCTCGCCTGGGTGGCTTACGGCGTTCGCGCGGGCACGTGGAACCACGCTTTCCGGTTGCTCCGCGGCTGACCCATAGCCTTCAGAGGTGCCCGCCGCCGCCGACGCCGAGAACGCGCGGCCACGCGTCGGTCACATCCAGTTCCTGAACTGCGTGCCGCTCTACGACGGTCTGGTGCGCTCCGCGGCCATCGCCGACCTCGGCTTGCGGCAGGACACCCCGGACGCGCTCAGCGACGCGCTCGTCGCCGGCGAGCTCGACATCGGACCGATCAGCAGCGTCGAGTACCTCCGGCATGCCGACGACTTGCTGCTGCTGCCCGACCTCGCGGTCGGCTCGGACGGTCGGGTGCTCTCGGTCAACATCGTCTCCACCGTCGACCTTGTCGGCCTCGACGACTGCGTCGTCGCGCTCGCCTCGACGTCCCGCACGTCGGCACTACTCGCGCAGCTGCTGCTCGAGGACCGCTACGCCGTACGGCCGCGCTATGTCACGGCGGCGCCGGACCTCGACCGCATGCTGCACGACGCGGCCGCCGCGGTGCTGATTGGCGACGCCGCGCTCTATGCGACGCACCAGGCCCCGGCGCGCGGACTCCGGGTTTATGACCTCGGCGCGGAGTGGCGCGAGTGGACCGGACTGCCGATGGTCTTCGCCGTCTGGGCGGTACGTCGGGAGTTCGCCGCCGCCCACCCGGGCGCCGCGAAGGAGATCCACGACCTGTTCGTCCGGTCGCTGGAGACCTCGCTCGCCGACCTCGACGGAGTCGCGGTCCGCGCGGTGCCGCGCCACGCCTTCGACGCCGCCACCCTCGCGGAGTACTTCCGGGCGCTGGACTTCTCGCTGGGTGAGCGCCAGCTCGCCGGGCTGCGCGAGTTCGCCCGCCGCGCCGCCGCTCGCGGCGCGCTGCCCGACGTACCGGCGCTGGAGTTCGCCGGGGTCTGAGCCGACCGGCGAACCGCCCAACTTCCGCTGAACCGGGCGCGGGCCGCAGGAATCTCACCTACTGTCAGGAAGGAACCCAGCGTGGGGGGCGGCTTGCGTACACGACTCGCGACCGTCGCTGCCTTCGTGCTGGCGGTTGGCGCCGCACCGTTCATCTCACCGGCGCACGCCGCTACCGGCACCGTGACCACCGCGGCGCTCAACTTCATCCCGCCGACCGTCACTATCGCGCCTGGCGACGCGCTGCAGCTGCAGAACGTCGACCCGCTGCCACACAACGTCGCGTCGACCCAGACAGACAAGGCCGGACGGCTGCTCTTCTCGAGCGACACGATCAGCGCCGGGCAGATGGCCACCGTCCGCGGCGTGCCGAAGCTGCGTCCGGGCTCCTATCCCTTCATCTGCTCGGTGCACCCGTTCATGCACGGCACGCTCAACGTCGGCTCAGTCCCGCTGGCGGTCGTCCCGGTCGCCACCGGCGGAGTCGTCGCGTCGCCGACGAGCATCACGGTGTTCGGCGACAGCCTCTACGCCGCGAGCTACGCCAGCGGGATCGTGCAGCGCCTGACGCTGCTCCCCGGCGGGGCGCTGGCGCCCGCGACCCCATACGCGACCGGGTTCTCTAGCCCGCTGGGCATCGCCTTTGCGACCGACGGCACGCTCTTCGTCTCCGAGTCCCACGCGGCTGGCGCCGGCACCGTCGGTCGGGTGCGCGCCGTGCCGAAGGGCGGCGGCGACGTCGCCACGGCCGGGCGGGTCGTCGTAGACAACCTGCCGAACGGCCGGCACAACACCAACGGCCTCGCCGTGCACGGCAGCCGGCTGTACATCGCCAACGGCAACTCCACCGACGACGGGGTTACGGGCGGACCGGCGGAACGCCCGCTGAGCGGAACACTCATCTCCGTCCCGCTCTCTGCGCGCAACATCGACGCGGCGCACGCACCAAAGTCGCTCGTCGTCGAGGCGCGGGGCATGCGCAACCTCTTCGACGTCGCCTTCCGGCCGGCGACACACGAGGCGTGGATCCCGACCAATGGCCCGGACGCGCTGGACCCGTACGGCGAAGACTTGCTCAACATGCTCGACGTCCGCGAGCCGCGCGCTGTCGACTTCGGCTTCCCGGGGTGTGTGTACAAGCAGGGGACACGCGGACCGGAGTACAAGCAGAACCCGGCGGTCGCGGAGACGCACCCGTGCAGTCCGCGGCACCGCCGCCCCGAGGCGCTGCTCGGGCTGCATGTGTCGGCTGACGGGCTCGCCTTCGGCCCGGGTTCGGGGCCGTGGGGTGGCGACCTGTACATCGCCGAGTACGGCAACAACCCGGGTGAGACCAACGCGGGCCACCAGGTCGTGCGCGTGCCGATCATCAACGGCCACGCCGGAGCCCCCCAGCAGCTCGTCGCGGGCGCCACCCCACTCGACGTCGCGTTCGGTCCCGCCGGGCTCTACGTCGCCGACTTCGGCTCCGGGCTGATCACGTTGCTACAGGCGGTGAGCTGATGGGTACTGCGACCGCGACGCGCGCGGACGTCTCGCGGCTGTTCGGCCGGGCCGCGTTCGGCGCGACCGAAGCCGACCTCGACGCATGGACCGGCAAGCCCTACGCGGCCGCCGTCGAGAGCCTCCTCAGCATTCCGGCGACCCGCGCACCGGCGCCGGATGACGCCGCGCGCATCACTCTGGAGCAGACCGGTACCGGCGGTGGCCTCGGCGCGTTCTACCTCGTGCCAGCGCAGAGCTGGTGGCTCGAGCGGATGCGCACGACGCAGTACCCGCTCGAGGAGCGGATGACGTGGTTCTGGCATGGCCACTTCGCGACCGGCCCCCGCGAGGGGTTCCCCGACACGCAGATGCTCATGGCGCAGAACCAAACGCTGCGCACGCACGCGATCGGCAACTTCCGCGAGATGGCCGCGGCGATCACTCTCGACCCGGCGATGCTCTGGTGGCTCGACGGCACCCAGAGCGCCCCGCCACAGCCAAACGAGAACTACGCGCGCGAGTTCTTCGAGCTGTTCAGTCTTGGCAAGCATCCGCAGGTCTACGCCGAGCGCGACGTCCGCGAGGCGGCGCGCGCGTTCACCGGCTGGGTGGACGACGGTTACACGCGGATGCCGCGGTTCGACGCCGGCCGGCACGACCACGGGCGCAAGCGGATCTTGGGCAAGACGATCGGTGACCTCGCCGACCGCGAGTACCTCGCGGTCATCGACATCGCGCTCGCGCAGCCCGTCGCGCCGCGGTTCATCGCGGCGCGGCTCGTCAACAACTTCGGCTACCCGGTCACCACTCCGGACGTGCTCACCGATGCCGACCCGCTTGTCCGCAAGGTCGCTTCCGGGCTGCGCGCCGGCGACTGGGACGTCGGCCGCGCCGTCCGCACCATGCTGCTCGCACCCGAGTTCCGCTATGCGCCCGGCCAGCACGCGCGTCAGCTGCTGCGCTCACCTGTCGAGGTCGTCGTTCACGCCTGCAAGGCGCTCGACGTGCGCGCCGACGACCAGTCGCTGCTCGACCCGCTGCAGCGAATGGGCCAGGTCCCGTTCGCCCCGCCGAACGTCGGTGGCTGGGCGGGCGGCAAGTCGTGGCTGTCGCCCGCGACGATGCTCGGTCGGTACGAGGCAGGCCTCCGCGTCTACAGCACCTGGGCGGCCAGCGTGAGCCAGCTGCGTACCCCGCTGCCGCCGAGCAACGACCTCGCCGCGTGGACGAAGCGGCTCGGGCTCGCGGGGCTGTCGCCCGCGACGTCGACCGCACTACGGCGCTACCTCGCCGCCCGCAAGGGTGCGAGCGAGCAGGACCGCCAGACGAGCATCCTCACGCTGCTGCTGGCGAGCCCCGAGTGGACGGTGATGTAAGTGGCAATCACCCGCCGGCAGCTCCTCGCCGGTGTCGGCGGCGCCGCCGGCGCCCATGTGCTCGCGCCGACGATCGTTGGCCGCGGGATGGCGTTCGGCGCGACGAGTGCTGACCCCTCGACCTCCCGTCGTAACCGTGTGCTCGTCGTCTTCCAGCAAGGCGGAAACGACGGGCTCAATACCGTCATCCCCACCGGCGACGTCCGAGGTGCCCCGCGCTACTCCGTCTACCGCAAGGTGCGGCCCTCGATCGGCTACGCGCCCGGCGCGACGCTGCCGCTCAACCGCGGTGCGGACGTCGACCACAAGATGGGCCTGAACGCGCAGCTGAAGACCGTGCACAAGCTCTACGGCCAAGGGCGCGTCGCCATCGTGCAAGGCGTCGACTACCCGAAGCACAACTACTCGCATTTCGAGTCGACGGACATCTGGGAGTCCGGCGAGCCGGGGCAGGCGCCCGACTCAGGGTGGCTCGGTCGGCATCTCGACCGGGCGGGCATCGGCGACGGCGAGCTGCGCGGGCTGGGCATCGGCTACCAGTTGCCGTTGATCCTGACCGGCAAGGAGCAGCGCGGCGTCGAGATCGCGTCGATCGCGGCGACGCACTTCGCGGACGGCACCGGCGCGACGGCCGACCCACGGCACGCGGCGTTCGCCGGCTTCGGCAACTACCCCGGCAGCGAGCCGCTGCGAGCGTTCGCGGGCAAGCAGGCGCGCGCGACTGTCGAGCTCGTCGACTACCTGCGCAAGGTTCCCGTGCCGAAAGCGCAGAACAGTCAGCTGCTCAACGACGTGCTCGCGGCGCGCACACTGCTCGAGCAGGACATCGGCGTCGAGTGCGCGTTCGTCGTGCAGTCGGGCTATGACACGCACACGGGCGAGCGGCAGCAGCACGAGACGCTGCTCACCGAGCTGGACCAGGCGATCGAGGCGCTCTACTACGGCACCGCAAACGGCGCCTCACTTGGCGTCGGCGCGATGAAGCCACAGGTCGCGTCGCGTCTGGTGGTCATGACGATCAGCGAGTTCGGGCGCCGCATCGGCGAGAACGGCAGCGGCGCGGGCGCCGGGACGGACCATGGCGCCGCGGCTCCGGTGTTCCTCATCGGTCCGACTGGCGCCGGCTCGACCGGGCGACGCCTCGTCGCCGGCCTGCACGGTGACCACTCGAAGATGGGCACTACGGCGCTGCCAGCAGACAACCTCGCGATGACGACCGACCTGCGCGGCGTCTACCAAGCTGTGCTGCAGAACTGGCTGCGCGATCCCGACCCGCTCTACGACCATGCGCGCAAGTACGTCGGCGGGTTGTTCTCCTAGACCCGACCAACTCGCGGGGGCGGGCGGCGTAGGGTCGCGGTCGTGAGCGCGTCGCTGTCCGCCGTACTCGATCGCGCGGCCGCGGGCGGGCGGATCAGCGACGACGAGGCCCTTGCGCTATACGTTGACGCCGACTTCCATGCGCTCGGCCGCGCCGCCGATGCGGTGCGCCGGGCGCGCTACCCAGACAACGTCGCGACCTACCTGATCGACCGCAACATCAACTACACGAACGTGTGCGTCACGGCGTGCAAGTTCTGCGCGTTCTACCGGCCGCCCGGACATGACGAAGGTTGGTCCCGGGACCTCGACGACATCCTGCGGCGCTGCCAGGAGGCCGTCGATCTTGGCGCGACACAGATCATGTTCCAGGGCGGCCATAACCCGGACTTCGGGATCGAGTACTACGAGCAGCTGTTCTCGACGGTTAAGCGTGCCTTCCCGCAGCTGGTGCTGCACTCGCTGGGTGGCTCCGAGGTCGTGCACATCTCCCGTGTCAGCGGGCTCGACTTCGCCACGGTCATCACGCGGTTGCGCGACGCGGGGCTCGACTCGTTCGCCGGCGCCGGAGCCGAGATCCTCACCGCGCGTCCACGGCATGCGATCGCGCCGCTGAAGGAGAGCGGCGAGGTCTGGCTCGACGTGATGGAGACCGCTCACCTTCTCGGCGTCGAATCGACGGCGACGTTCATGATGGGGACCGGCGAGACCAACGCCGAGCGCATCGAGCACCTGCGGATGATCCGCGACGTGCAGGACCGCACTGGCGGGTTCCGGGCGTTCATTCCCTGGACCTACCAGCCCGAGAACAACCACCTCAAGGGTCATACGCAGTCGTCGGTGCTCGAATACCTGCGCCTGATCGCGGTGGCGCGCCTGTACTTCGACAACATCGCGCACGTCCAGGGGTCGTGGCTCACGGTCGGCAAGGAGGTCGGGCAGCTCACGCTGCACATGGGGGCCGACGACCTGGGCTCGATCATGTTGGAGGAGAACGTCGTCTCCGCGGCCGGCGCCAAACACCGCTCCAACCGCGCCGAGATCATCCGTCTCATTCGCACCGCGGGGCGGATTCCGGCGCAGCGCGACACCCTCTACCGCCACCTAGTCGTCCATTGCGACCCGGCGGACGACCCGACCGAGTCGGTCCCGTCGCACTACTCGTCGACAGCGCTCGAGCTCACGCCGGCGTGACGCCAGCTCGCACGGTGCTGCACCTGGCACCGGTCGTCCTGCCGATCACTGCAGAGCCGGTGTACGACGGAGCGGTCGCGGTCTCCGGCGACCGCATATCCGCGGTCGGCACCCGAGCCGACCTGGTGTCGGCGTATCCCGGCGCACGCGTGCGCGAGTGGATGGGAACCCTCACGCCCGGCCTGGTCAATGCGCACACGCACCTGCAGTACACCGACTTCGCCGACCTGGCCACATCCGGGCTGGCCTTTCCCGAGTGGATTCGAACGCTCACCGAAAGACGTCGCACCTGGCAGCCGCGGCAATGGCAGGCGAGCGTCCGCCGCGGTGTTCACGAGCTGCTCCGCACCGGAACGACGTCGGCCGCCGATGTCGTCACTGACGTCGCCGGGCTCTCGGCGCTCGCGCGCAGCGGTCTCGCGGGACGCGCCTACCTCGAGATCGTGGGCGTCGAGTCGGAGCACTGGTCCGCCGCTCGCGACGAGCTCACCGGCAAGCTCGACGCGGTGCCCGCCGGGATGGCGACGGGGGTGTCACCGCACGCGATCTACTCGCTCGGAACGACGGTCGCGCGCGGCGTCGCCGCCCTGGCCCGCGAGCGCGGACTGCGACTGCATCCGCATCTGGCCGAAACCGAGCACGAGCACGCGTATGTCACCTCCGGGCGGGGGCCCATCGCGGACTTCGGCCGGGCGCGGAGCCTGACGTTCGAGCTCATCGACAACGGCACGGGGATCTCACCCGTCGCACATGCGGACGCGCTCGGCTGGCTTGGTTCAGACACGCACATCGCGCACGGCGTTCACGTGGACGCCGCCGACCGGGCGTTGTTGCGAGAGCGAGGCACCGCGGTCGCGCTGTGCGTCCGGTCGAACGCAGTCCTCGGCGCGGGGACCCCGCCGGTCGCCGCTTATCTGCGCGAGGACAACGCGCTCGCGGTCGGGACCGACTCGCGCGCGTCTGTGCCGACGCTCGATCTGCTCGACGACGTCGCCGCGCTGCATGCGCTCGCGCGCGCCCAGGGCTACGACGCCCCGGATCTGGCGCGCCGACTGTTGACCGCGGCGACGCAGGGCGGCGCGGACGCGATCGGGTGCCCCGACGCCGGTCGGCTCGCAGCCGGAACGCGTGCCGATCTCGCGGTCTTCGACGTGCCTGCGGACGTTGACCCCTACGACGCGATCGTTGAGCACGGACCGGGCCGGTGCGCCGCGACGGTCCTCGCCGGGCGCATCGTTCACCGGCGAGTCGCGAGTCCCGCGTGACAGCGAGGCGCGCCGACCTCGGCCGCGACCCCGCCGACGTCGCCGCGATGTTCGACGCGGTCGCGCCGCGCTACGACCGCACCAACACCGTGCTGTCGATGGGACTCGACGCCGGGTGGCGCCGGGCGACTGCGGCGGCGGTCCGCTTGCTTTCGGGGGAGCGCGCCCTCGACGTCGCCGGCGGCACCGGTACTTCGGCGACGGCGCTGACCACGGCCGGCGGGACCGTCGTCGCCTGCGACTTCTCCCTGGGCATGCTCGCGGCCGCGCGGCGTGCATCCGGGGTCACTTTCGTCGCGGGTGATGCGCTGCGCTTGCCGTTTGCCGACGGCGCTTTCGACGCGGTGACGATCTCGTTCGGGATCCGCAACGTCCACGACGTGACGGCGGCGCTGCGCGAGATGCGCCGCGTGACGCGGCCCGGCGGCCGGCTCGTCGTCTGCGAGTTCTCACACCCGACATGGGGACCGCTTCGCGCCGCCTACCTGGGCTACCTCATGCGCGCCCTGCCCACCGTTGCCCGCCGCGTATCGAGCAACGCCGACGCCTACGTCTACCTCGCGGAGTCGATCCGGGCGTGGCCGGATCAGGCTGCGTTCGCCGGCACGATTCGCGATGCCGGGTGGACGAGCGTCTCCTGGCGCAGCCTGACGGGCGGCATCGTCGCCCTTCACCGCGCGGTCCGGCCCGCAGACAACTAAGCCCGTTTCTCGGGTCCGCAGCGCACGCCGTAGACTCCGCCGCGCGCTCGTGAAGACATTCACAAAGTCGGGATGAGGCGCTGCCCGTGACCAGCCGCGCGACCCAGGATGCCGACGTCGTCGTCGTCGGCGCCGGGCCGGCCGGGTCGACGGTGGCTACCTACCTCGCGCAAGCCGGCGTCGACGTCCTGCTCCTCGAGAAGTCGTCGTTCCCGCGCGAGAAGGTCTGTGGCGACGGGTTGACGCCACGTGGCGTGAAGCAGCTCGTCGCGCTCGGGGTCGACACCTCGGTGGACGCCGGGTGGGTCCGCAACGACGGTTTGCGGATCATCGGTGGCGGCGTCCGGCTCGAGCTCCCCTGGCCCGCGCTCGCCAGCTACCCCGACTACGGGCTCGTGCGCCCTCGGCTCGACTTCGACGAGATGCTGGCGCGGATCGCGCAGAAGGCCGGTGCCCGGCTGCACGAGCAGACAGAAGTGACCGAGCCGGTCCTCGACGACGGTGGCCGCTTGACGGGCGTGCGCGCGAAGCGCGTGCCGATCGACGCCGCACCCGCCGAAGACGCCGGTGAGCCCGTCACGTTCCGGGCGCCGCTGGTGCTGGCAGCCGATGGCGCGTCCAGCCGGCTGGCCCTGTCGATGGGCCGACGCAAGCGAGACGACCGGCCGATGGGTGTCGCCGTGCGTCGCTACTACCTCTCGCCGCGACACCTCGACAACTACCTGGAGTCGTGGCTCGAGCTCTGGCAGGGCGACCGGCTGCTCCCCGGATACGGCTGGATCTTCGGGCTGGGTGACGGCACGTCGAACGTGGGCGTGGGCCTGCTCAACACGAGTGCGGGATTTCGCAACACCAACTACAAGGCGCTGCTCGACCGGTGGCTCGCGACGATGCCCGCCGCTTGGGGTTACGTCGAGGAGAACGCGACCGGGCCGATGCGCGGCGGTGCGCTGCCGATGGGCTTCAACCGCGTGCCGCACTACTCGGACGGGCTGCTGCTCGTCGGTGACGCCGGCGGCGCGATCAACCCGTTCAACGGCGAAGGCATCGCGTACGCGATGGAAGGCGCGCAGCTCGCCGCCGAGCTCGTTGTGCAGGCGCTGCCGCGGGACACGGCGGGGCGAGACCGGGTGCTCGCGCGCTATCCCGCCGAGCTGAAGGCGCGCTACGGCGGTTACTTCACGCTGGGGCGCATGTTCGTGCACGCGATTGGCAGCCCGAAGGTCATGGCGCTCGCGACGCGGCATGGACTCCCGCGGCCCACGCTGATGAAGTTCACGCTGAAGCTGCTGGCTAACCTCACCGACCCGCGCGACGGCGACGCCCTCGACCGTCTCATCAGCGCGATGACCCGCTTGGCGCCGGCGGCATGACGCACTGCGGAGCAACCGCATCGCACGGCTTTGGTGGCCCTTCGCGCGCGCCCATAGGCTCGTCCGGCCGCGGCCGACCCCCGCGGTTGAGGAGGGCGCGGCGGTGAAGATCTACCTACCGATCTTCATGCTCTTCGTCCTAGCGGCCGGGTTTGCTGCGGTGTCCGTCGTCCTCGGCAGCTTCATCGGTCCGAAGCGATACAACCGCGCGAAGTCGATGCCCTACGAGTGCGGGATCGAGCCGCTGGGACCGGTGCACTCGACGTTCCCGGTGAAGTTCTACCTGACGGCGATGCTCTTCATCGTCTTCGACATCGAGATCATCTTCCTCTACCCGTGGGCGGTCGCGTTCGGCCAGCTCGGTGTGTTCGGCCTCGTCGAGATGGTGCTGTTCATCGGCACCGTGTTCGTCGCCTATGCCTATGTGTGGCGGCGGGGGGGCCTGGATTGGGTCTAGAGGAGAAGCTCCCCAGCGGCATCCTGCTGACCACCGTCGAGAAGATGGCGAACTGGTCGCGGAAGTCGTCGCTCTGGCCCGCGACCTTTGGGCTGGCGTGCTGCGCGATCGAGATGATGGCGACCGGCGCCGGCCGCTACGACATGGCCCGGTTCGGCATGGAGGTCTTCCGCGCGTCGCCGCGCCAGGCTGATCTGATGATCGTTGCGGGCCGGCTCTCGCAGAAGATGGCCCCGGTGCTGCGGCAGATCTACGACCAGATGGCCGAGCCGAAATGGGTCATCGCGATGGGCGTCTGTGCCTCGACCGGCGGCATGTTCAACAACTACGCACTCGTGCAGGGCGTCGACCACGTCGTGCCGGTGGACATGTACCTGCCCGGGTGCCCGCCGCGGCCGGAGATGCTGCTCGACGCGATCATCAAGCTGCACGAGAAGATCCGCACGACTCCGCTCGGCGCGCACGCCGACGCCGGCGTGGGGAGCAGTGCGTGACCGAGCGCACTGGTGGCAGCCGATCGGGGATGCCGGACACGACGACGCCCCCGGTGCGCCGGGTGCGCGTCGAGCCGGACGTTCCGGCGTACGACGCGATCGTCGCCCGGCTAAACGCGCGGCTGCCGGACGTCGTCGTCGACACTGTCGTCGAGCGCGGCGAGCTCACGATCTACGTCGGACCTGACCGACTGCGCGATGTCGCGCGGCTGCTGCGCGACGACCCCGACTTGCGGTTCGAGGTTCTCGCGGGGATCTCCGGTGTCGACTACCCCACGACGGAGAAGCGCCTGCACGCGGTCTACCACCTGTTGTCCATGACGCACCGACGCCGAGTGCGGGTCGAGGTCGCTGTCAGCGTTGACGACCCGCACGTGCCGAGCGTCGTCGAGGTCTGGCCGACCGCGGACTGGCACGAGCGCGAGGCGTGGGACTTCTTCGGCATCGTTTTCGACGGCCACCCGGCGTTGACGCGCATCGAGATGCCAGACGACTGGGAAGGTCATCCGCAGCGCAAGGACTACCCGCTCGGTGGCGTTCCCGTGCAGTACAAGGGTGGCGCGCAGATCGCGCCGCCGGATGAGCGTCGGGCCTACGCATGACCTCGACGGACTTCGCGGCCGACGCGTCGGCCGACGGCGCCGCCGTCTACACCGTCGCGGGCCAGGACTGGGACGACATCGTCGTCGGCGACGACTCGATAAACGACGAGCGGATCGTCGTCAACATGGGCCCGCAGCACCCGTCGACGCACGGCGTGCTGCGACTCGTGCTCGAGCTCGAGGGCGAGACCGTGACCCAGTCGCGGGTCGTCGTCGGCTACCTGCACACGGGGATCGAGAAGTCGACGGAGTTCCGCAACTGGGTGCAGGGCGTCACGTTCGTGACGCGGATGGACTACCTGTCCAACATGTTCAACGAGGCGGGCTACTGCCTCGCCGTCGAGAAGCTGCTGGGGATCGAAAGCGAGATCCCCGAGCGCGCGACCGTGATCCGCGTGATCATGATGGAGCTCGAGCGCATCGCGTCGCACCTGGTGTGGCTCGCGACGACCGGTCTCGAGCTCGGCGCCCTGTCCGCGATGCTCTACGGCTGGCGCGAGCGCGAGCTCATCATGGACATCAAGGAGATCGTCAGCGGCCTGCGGATCAACAACGCCTACATCCGACCCGGCGGCGTGGTTGTCGACTTCCCGCCGGGTGCCGAGCAGCGGATTCGCGAGTTTCTGCATCTGATGCCTGGGCGTATCGACGAGTACGAGGACCTGCTCTCGGCCAATCCGATCTGGCTCCGCCGGACGAAGGGAGTCGGCTACCTCGACCTCAACGGATGCATCGCCCTCGGCATCACCGGCCCGATGCTGCGCGCGGCGGGGTCGACGTGGGACCTGCGCAAGGAGATGCCCTACTGCGGCTACGACAGCTACGACTTCGCCGTGCCGAGTGCGCCGGACTGTGACGTCTACGCCCGCTACGTCGTGCGGCTGGGCGAGATGCGCGAGTCGCTGAAGATCGTCGACCAGGCGCTGCAGCGGCTGCGCCCGGGCCCCGTCATGGTTGCCGACCGCAAGATCGCCTGGCCCGCACAGCTCGCGCTGGGCCCCGACGGCCTCGGCAACTCGCTCGACTCCGTGCGCCAGATCATGGGCACGTCGATGGAAGCGCTGATCCATCACTTCAAGCTGGTCACCGAAGGCTTCCGCGTGCCACCTGGCCAGGTCTATGTCGCGATGGAGTCACCACGCGGCGAGCTCGGCTATCACGTCGTCAGCGATGGCGGCACCCGGCCCTACCGCGTGCACGTCCGCGACCCCTCGTTCGTCAACCTGCAGGCCGTCCCGGCGCTCGTCGAGGGCGGGCTGATCGCTGACGTCATCGCCGCCGTCTCGAGCGTCGACCCTGTCATGGGCGGGGTAGACCGATGACATCTCCCGGCGGCAGCACGCCGCCTCCTCCGCGAAGCGGGGCCCCCAGCCCCGCCGCGGCCGTCGACTCTCCCGAGCTCCGCTCCCGGGCGAACGAGATCATCGCCCGGTATCCCAAGCCGCGCTCGGCGCTCCTGCCGCTGCTCCACCTCGTGCAAGCCGAGGAGGGTTACGTCACCCCCGACGGCGTCGCGTTCTGCGCTGACGTTCTCGGTCTGACCAAGGCCGAGGTGGGCGCGGTCGCGACGTTCTACACGATGTACAAGCGCCGCCCGACCGGCGACTACCTCGTCTCGGTGTGCACCAACCTGTCGTGCCAGCTGCTCGGCGGGCAGCGCATCTTCGACCGGCTCTCCCGCGATCTCGGCGTCGGCCACGATGAAACGACGGCCGACGGCTCGATCACGCTGGAGCACGCGGAGTGTCTCGCCGCGTGCGACTTCGCGCCGGTGGTGACCGTCAACTACGAGTTCTTCGACAAGATGACAGAGGACGACGCGGTTGCGCTCGTCGACGCGCTGCGTCGCGGCCAGCGGCCCGCGCCGACGCGCGGTGACGCGCTGGTGTCCTTTCGCGAGATGAGCCGTCAGCTCGCCGGGGGCGAGCGCTGATGCCGCTCACGCCGGTCCTGACCGCGCGCTGGTCCCGCCCGGAGTCGTGGACGTTGCGCACCTACCTCGACACCGAGGGCTACGCCGGGCTGCGCAAGGCCCTGTCGATACCGCCGGACGCCGTCATCCAGCTCGTCAAGGACTCGGGACTGCGTGGGCGCGGCGGCGCCGGCTTCCCGACGGGCATGAAATGGGGATTCATCCCGCAAGGCGACGACCAGCCGCACTACCTGGTCGTCAATGGCGACGAGGGCGAGCCCGGCACCTGCCAGGACGCGCCGATCATGATGAACGACCCGCACGAGCTCGTCGAAGGCATCGTCATCGCTTCCTACGCGGTGCGCTGCAACCACGCCTTCGTCTACATCCGCGGCGAGCTGGTCCACGGCGCGCGACGGGTCGAGCAGGCCGTCCGCGAGGCCTACGCCGAAGGCTTCCTCGGCAAGAACATCCTCGGCTCCGGGTTCGACCTCGACGTGACGGTCCACCGGGGCGCCGGTGCGTACATCTGCGGCGAGGAAACGGCGCTTCTCGACTCGCTCGAGGGCTACCGCGGGCAACCACGGCTGCGGCCGCCGTTCCCCGCGACGCACGGTCTCTATGGCGCGCCGACTGTCGTGAACAACGTCGAGACGATCGCGAGCGTGCCGCACATCGTGCTGCGCGGCCTGGACTGGTGGCGCGGCATGGGCACGGAGAAGTCGCCCGGCCCGAAGATCTTCTCGGTGTCGGGCGACGTGGAGCGCCCAGGCAACTACGAGATGCCGCTCGGCACGACTGCTCGCGAGCTGCTCTACGACGTCGCGGGTGGGATCAGCGGCGGCCGCGCGCTGAAGGCCTGGACACCGGGCGGCTCGTCGACGCCGTTCCTCACCGCAGCGCACATCGACACACCGCTGGACTTCGAGGGCGTTATCGAGTCGGGCTCGTTGCTCGGCACCGGCGCGCTGATCGTGCTTGACGAGACGCGCTGCATGGTCGCCGCGACCCTGCGCTGCACGGAGTTCTATGCGCACGAGTCGTGTGGCAAGTGCACGCCCTGCCGCGAGGGCACCTACTGGATGGCGCAGATCCTCGAGCGGCTGGAGAACGGCACCGGCAGCGCTGAGGACATCACGACGCTGCTCGACACGTGCGACAACATCTTCGGCCGCTCGTTCTGCGCGCTGGGCGACGGCGCGACCAGCCCGATCGTGTCGACCATCAAGCACTTCCGCGATGAGTACGTCGCCCACTACACCCTCGGCCGTTGCCCGGTGTCGTCAAGCCCGGCAGTCGGGGTGCCGGCATGAGCCAGGCGACCACTGAGACCGCGGAGCGCACGGACAGAGTCACGCTGACGATCGACGGCACCGAGATCACGGTGCCGAAGGGGACCCTGGTGATCCGCGCCGCCGAGCAGGTCGGCGTACAAGTCCCGCGGTTCTGCGACCACCCGCTGCTGGACCCGATCGGCGCCTGCCGCCAGTGCATCGTCGAGGTCGAGGGTCAGCGCAAGCCGCTGACGGCGTGCACGACGACGGTCGCTGACGGGATGGTCGTACGCACGCAGCTGACGTCGGAGGTCGCGCGCAAGGCACAAGAGGGCACGCTCGAGCTGCTGCTCATCAACCACCCGCTCGACTGCCCGATCTGTGACGCGGGCGGCGAGTGCCCGCTGCAGAACCAGGCACTCGTCAACGGCCCGGGGCAGTCGCGGTTCAAAGACACCAAGCGCACGTTCGCCAAGCCCATCCCGATCTCGGCGCAGGTGCTGCTCGACCGCGAGCGGTGCGTGCTGTGCGCGCGGTGCACGCGCTTCTCCCAGCAGATAGCCGGCGACCCGTTCATCGAGCTGTTCGAGCGCGGCGCATTGGAGCAGGTCGCGATCTACACCGACGAGCCGTTCGAGTCCTACTTCTCCGGTAACACGATTCAGATCTGTCCGGTCGGGGCCCTGACCGGCACCGCCTACCGATTCCGCGCGCGCCCGTTCGACCTGGTGTCGACCCGCGGCGTGTGCGAGCACTGCGCCTCCGGTTGCGCCCTGCGCGTCGACTCTCGCCGCGGCGTCGTGCTCCGCCGGCTCGCCGGCCGCGATCCCGACGTAAACGAGGAGTGGAACTGCGACAAGGGGCGCTGGGCATTCACCTATGTCACCGAGCCCGACCGCATCACCACGCCGCTGGTGCGCGGACCCGGCGGGCAGCTCGTTCCCGCGTCGTGGCCCGACGCGATCGACCGCGCGGCCGCGGGTCTGCGCGCGGCGCGGCGTGTCGCGGTGCTCACCGGTGGCCGGCTCACCCTTGAGGACGCCTACGCGTACGCGAAGTACGCGCGGGTCGTCCTCGGCACCAACGACATCGACTTCCGGGCGCGTCCGGCATCCGCCGAGGAGGCGGACTTCCTCGCCGCCCGAGTGGGCGGCACGGGTCTCGGCGTGACCTACACCGACCTCGAGTCCGCGTCCGCGGTGCTGCTCGCCGGGCTCGACCCGGAGGAAGAGTCGCCGATCCTGTTCCTGCGGTTGCGCAAGGCCGCCCGCAGGGGTGCGATGCCGATCTACGCCGTGACGCCATGGACGTCGCCGGGGCTGACGAAGCTGTGGGCGACGTCGTTGCTCGTGCCCCCGGGACGCGAGGCGGACACGCTGACCGCACTCGCGGGACCTGATCTAGCGGGTCAGAACGGCGCGGTCGTTCGTGCGTTGCGGCAGCCCGCCGCGGTCATCCTCGTGGGCGAGCGGCTGGCTACGTCCCCGGGCGCGCTGGCTGCGGCCGGACGACTTGCCGACGCGACGGGCGCGCGACTGGCCTGGGTGCCCCGGCGTGCGGGCGACCGCGGCGCGGTCGAGGCTGGGTGCCTGCCCAACCTGCTGCCGGGCGGGCGGCCGGTGGCGGACGAGGCGGCGCGTGCTGAGCTCGCCGCGGTATGGGGAACTGCCGCTCTCCCCGCGGCGCCCGGCCTGGACCTGACGAGCGCCCTCGCCGCGACGGCAGCCGGCGAGGTCGACGCGCTCCTCGTCGCCGGCCTGGACCCCGACGACCTGCCCGACCCGCAGCTCGCGCGCACGCAGCTCGACGCCGCGCGCCTGCTCGTTTCACTTGAGCTACGCCGCTCCGCGGTGACTGACCTCGCGCACGTGGTGTTCCCGATTGCGCCGGTGGTTGAGAAGGCCGGCAGCTACGTCGACTGGGAAGGTCGCGTCCGCACGTTCGACGCGACGGTGCGTGACAGTGGCTGCGATCCGGACCTGCGCGTCCTCGACGCGCTGGCGGCGGCGAGTGGCGTCACGCTCGGGCTCACCGATGCGGCGGCCGCGCGGCGCGAGCTGACTTCGCTCGGGACATACCGCGGCGCGCGGGCCGCGCCCCCGACAAGCGCCACGTCCGCCGTCATGCCGGCGTCGTCGGCCGCAGGGGAGGCCCGGCTCGCCACCTGGCCACTGCTGCTCGACTGCGGGCGGTTGCAGGACGGCGAGCCCTACCTGGCGGCGACCGCGCGGCTGCCGCGCGCCTGGCTCAGCGCGACGCTCGCGGCGGACGTCGGCGTGGCCGCCGGCGACCGCGTGACGGTGTCGACCGACGCTGGCGCGATCACGCTCACCGCCGCGATCGGCGAGGTCGCGGACCGCACGGTCTGGGTGCCGCGCAACTCGCCGGGTAGTCGCGTCCACCAGATGCTGCAGGCAACGAACGGCGCGATCGTCCGGCTTGCCCCGGCGGACGTGGCCGACGTCGAGGCGGACGCGGCCGGCGAAAGTTCGGCGCTGCCCGCAGCGCGCGAGGGTGTCGCGTGAGCAGCTTCGCACAGGCGCCGCAGGACGTCGCCACCTCGCTCGGCAACGAGCCGCTGTGGCTGACGTTCGGCAAGGTGCTTATCGTCTTCATTGCGCTGATGCTCTCGGTGCTGTTCGTCATCTGGGCCGAGCGCCGCGTCGTGGCCCGCATGCAGCAGCGGGTCGGGCCCAACCGGGTCGGCCCGGCCGGGCTGCTGCAGTCGCTCGCCGATGGCATCAAGCTCTTCCTCAAGGAGGACATCGCGCCGACGGCGGCGGACCGGCCCGTCTACCTGCTCGCACCGGTGATCGCGATGATTCCGGCGTTCCTCGCGTTCTCCGTCATCCCCTTCGGACCGACGGTGTCTGTCGCGGGTCACCACACCGCGCTGCAGCTCACCGACCTGCCGGTCGGCGTGCTCTTCGTCCTCGCCATGGGCTCGCTCGGCGTCTACGGCGTTGTGCTGGCCGGCTGGTCGAGCGGGTCGACGTATCCGCTGCTGGGGGCCTTGCGCTCGGCAGCGCAGATCATCAGCTACGAGGTCGCGCTCGGCCTCGCGCTGGTCGCGGTGTTCCTCTACGCCGGATCGCTCTCCACGTCGGAGATCGTCGCCGCGCAGCAGAGCCGCTGGTACGTCCTGATGCTGCCCGTGTCGTTCGCGATCTACGTCGTGTCGTCGCTGGGGGAGACCAACCGCGCGCCATTCGACCTGCCGGAGGCGGAGAGCGAGCTGGTCGCCGGCTTCCACACGGAGTACTCGTCGGTGAAGTTCGCGATGTTCTTCCTCGCCGAGTACATCAACGTCGTGACGGTGTCGGCGGTCGCGACCACGCTCTTCCTTGGTGGCTGGCGGCCGCCGCCGATTCCGTACCTCTCGCACTTCACGACCGGGTTCTTCCCGCTCGTGTGGTTCGTTCTAAAGGTCGCCATCATGGTGTTCGGCTTCATCTGGGCACGGGCCACGCTGCCGCGGCTGCGCTACGACCAGTTCATGGCGCTGGGCTGGAAGGTGCTCGTCCCGGTCGCGCTCGTGTGGACGATGCTCGTCGCGACCGCGCGCACGCTGACGACCGAGTTCGAGCAACGCGATGTGCTGCGCTACGGGGCAATCGCGCTCGGCGTGCTGCTCGTGTTGCTGATGATCCCGTGGCCCCGCCGCTCGGCCCCCGCCGCCACGTCTGCGGAGGTGGACACGAGTGCTTGAGTCGATCAAGGGCTTCGCGCTGACCTTCGCGACGATGTTCCGCAAGGTCAACACGGTGCAGTACCCGGAGGACAAGCAGCCGACCGCGCCGCGCTTCCACGGCCGGCATGTTCTCAACCGCCACCCCGACGGCCTCGAGAAGTGCGTCGGCTGCGAGCTGTGCGCCTGGGCCTGCCCCGCGGATGCGATCTACGTCGAGGGTGCCGACAACACCGAGGAGGCGCGCTTCTCGCCGGGTGAGCGTTACGGCGCCGTCTACCAGATCAACTACCTGCGCTGCATCTTCTGCGGCCTGTGCATCGAGGCGTGCCCGACGCGCGCGCTGACGATGAGCAACGAGTACGAGCTCGCCGACGACAGCCGTGACAACCTGATCTTCACCAAGGAGCAGCTGCTCGCGCCGCTGGCGCCCGACATGGAAGCGCCGCCGCACCCGATGCGGCTGGGCGCGAACGAGAACGACTACTACTCGCTCACCGGCAACGTGCTGCAGCAGATCGCGGGCGACCCGGAGATCGAGGGTCGGTCATGACCGAGGCCGTCGTGTTCTGGGCGTTGGCCCCGATCGCGCTCGCCGCCGCCGTTGCGATGGTGCTCAACCGCAACGCCGTCCACGCGGCGTTGCTCCTCGTCGTCGACTTCTTCTGCCTGTCCGTGTTCTACGCGATGCAGGACGCACCGTTCCTTGCCGCGGTGCAGGTCATCGTCTATGCCGGCGCGATCATGGTGCTGTTCTTGTTCGTGCTGATGCTCGTCGGGGTCGACCGCGCCGAGTCGCTCATCGAGACGATCCGCGGCCAGCGCACGATGGCGCTCGTCGCCGGTGCCGCGTTCCTCGCGCTCGTCGTTGTCGGCATCGGGCACGCGGTCCTCGACCTACCGGACATCGGGCTGGGCGACGCCAACGCGCCCGGCAACGTCGTGGCGATCGCGCGGCTGCTGTTCACGACCTACGTGTTCCCGTTCGAAGTGACCAGCGCGCTGCTCATCACGGCTGCCGTCGGCGCGATGGTGCTGGCGCACAAGGAGCGCGGCCCGCGGCCGACGCAGCGCGAGCTGTCGACCGCGCGGTTCGCGACCGGTCACCCGACGCCGATGCCGGGCCCCGGCGTCTACGCCGAAGCCGACGACGCCGCGGAGCCGGCGGTGGTGGCGGAGTGAACCCGGCGTACTACCTCTTCCTCGCGGCGGCGCTGTTCACCATCGGCGCGCTTGGGGTGCTGCTGCGCCGGAACGCGATCGTCGTCTTCATGTGCGTCGAGCTCATGCTCAACGCGGTCAACCTGACGCTGGTCACGTTCTCGCGCCTTCGCGGCTCGCTCGACGGCCAGGTCATGGCCTTCTTCGTCATGGTCGTTGCCGCGGCCGAGGTCGTCGTTGGGCTCGCCGTGATCGTCACCATCTTCCGCAGCCGCCAGTCGGCGTCGGTCGACGACGCGAACCTGCTGCGCTGGTGACCGGATGACAGCGTTCGGCGCCCCCGGCGCGACCACGGCGTTGCTGGGCGTCCTCCTGGTGCTGCCGGTGCTCGGCGCCGCTGTGCTGCTGCTGGGCGGCCGACGCACGGACGCGTGGGGCCACCTGCTCGCGACCGTCACGAGTGCGGGCGCCTTCGTTCTCGCGCTGGCCAGCTTCGCGAAGCTGCTCTCCCTCGACGGCGAGCAACGCAACGTCGTGCAGCACCTGTTCAGCTTCGTGCCGGTCGGACGCTTCGCAGTCGACGTAGACCTGCTGCTCGACCCGCTGTCGGCCGTCTTCGTGCTGCTCATCACCGGCGTCGGGCTGTTGGTGCACGTGTACTCGATCGGCTACCTGGAGGACGACCCGAACCGGCGACGGTTCTTCGCCTACCTGAACCTCTTCCTCGCCTCGATGCTCCTGCTGGTCCTCGGCAACAACTTCGTGGCGCTCTACGTCGGATGGGAGCTCGTCGGACTGTCGTCCTACCTGCTCATCGGTTTCTGGTCGACGCGACCGGAAGCCGCGACCGCGGCCAAGAAGGCGTTCATCACCAACCGGGTGGGCGATGTCGGCTTGTCGCTCGCCATCGTGCTCATGTTCGCGACGGTGGGCAGCGTCCGCTTCGCGGACGTGTTCGGTGCGATCGGCGGGGTGGGTACCGGTACGGCAACCGCGATCGGGCTGCTGCTGTTGCTCGGCGCCTGCGGCAAGAGCGCGCAGGTGCCACTGCACGTGTGGCTACCCGACGCGATGGAAGGTCCGACGCCGGCCTCGGCGCTCATCCACGCCGCCACGATGGTCACCGCCGGCGTCTATCTGGTGGCGCGCGCACATCCGATCTTCGAGCGCTCCGGCACCGCGCTCACCGCGGCAACGGTCGTCGGTGCAGTCACGGTCATCGTCGGCGGCGTCATCGCGTGCGCGCAGGACGACCTCAAGCGCGTGTTGGCCTACTCCACCATCAGCCAGATCGGCTACATGCTGCTCGCCGTCGGTCTCGGCCCGGGCGCCTACGCCATCGGCATCTTCCATCTGCTCACCCACGGCTTCTTCAAGGCGCTGCTCTTCCTCGGCGCGGGCTCAGTCATGCATGGCGTCGGCGGCGAGACCGACATGCGGCGGATGGGCGGGCTGTTCCGGCAGATGCCCGTGACGGCGTGGACCTTCGCCGCGGGTTGGCTCGCGATCATCGGGTTCCCGCTGACGGCGGGGTTCTTCTCGAAGGACCAGATCCTGGAGACGGCGTTCACGCAGGGGCACTACGTCATCTGGGCCGTCGCGCTGACGGGCGCCGGCATCACCGCGTTCTACATGTCACGGCTGATGTTCATGACGTTCTTCGGCCCGTCGCGGGTGAGCCCTGACGTGCACGTGCACGAGTCGCCGCCGGTGATGACCGCGCCGCTCGTCGTGCTCGCCGCACTATCCGTTGTCGGCGGCGTCGCGCTCAACGTCACTCGGGAGGGCAGGCTCTCGCGGTTCCTCGACCCGGTGTTCTCCGGCGGCACGCCGGACCAGGGCGGGCACCTCAGCCCGATCATCCTCACGGCGATCACCGCGGCGGTCGTCCTCGCCGGCGCCGGACTCGCCTACAACCGCTACTACGCCCGCCCGGTTCCCGCGGTCGCGCCGGTCGATGTCCTGCCGCCGGTCACCTGGGCGCGTCGGAAGCTCTACTTCGACGCGGTCTACGAAGCCGTGCTGATGCGCCCCGGGCAGTACCTCGCGCGCGCGCTGGTCTACGTCGACGGGCGCGGGATCGACGGCGCGGTCAACGGTCTCGCCGCACTCGTCGGCGGCACCTCCGGCCGCCTGCGCCGGGTGCAGACCGGTTTCGTGCGCTCCTACGCGCTCGGCATGTTCGGCGGGGCGGTGCTGCTCGTGGGCGCGCTGCTGCTGGTGCGGCTGTGACGCGATGAGCAGCTTCCCGTGGCTGACCGCGATCGCCGCGGTGCCGCTCGTCGGCGTCGTCGTGGTGCTGCTCGCCGGTCGACGCGACGAGACCCTCGCCAAGCAGCTCGGCATCGCCGCGTCGCTCGTCGCGCTCCTGCTCACGATCGGCATGGCCACCCAGTTCGAGTCGACCTCTGGCGGCTTCCAGCTCGTCGAGCACCACTCGTGGATCGGTGCCTACGGCGTGAGCTACCGCGTCGGCATCGACGGCATCGCGCTCGTCCTCATCGCGCTGACGACGTTTCTCATGCCGATCGTGCTCCTCGCGTCGTGGAACCAGTCCGGCCGGATAGCAACGTACTTCGCGCTGATGCTCGGCCTCGAGACGGCGATGGTCGGTGTTTTCTCGGCGCTCGACCTGTTCCTCTTCTACGTCTTCTTCGAGGCAATGCTCGTCCCGATGTACTTCCTCATCGGCGTCTACGGCGGGGAGCGGCGCGTCTACGCGGCGGTGAAGTTCTTCCTCTACACCCTCGCCGCCGGTCTGCTCATGCTGACCGCGATCCTCGTTCTGTACTTCCAGTCGCGACGCCAGTTCGGGACGGGGACGTTCGACTACACGCGGCTGCTCGCGCTGCACCTGTCGCCCGGGCTGGCCAAGGCCGTCTTCCTCGGGTTCTTCGTGGCGTTCGCCGTCAAGGTGCCGCTCTTCCCGTTCCACACCTGGCTGCCGGACGCGCACACCGAAGCGCCGACCGGCGGCTCCGTCGTACTCGCGGCCGTGCTGTTGAAGATCGGGACGTTCGGCTTCCTGCGCTACGCGATCCCGCTGGTGCCCGACGCGGCGCGCTACTTCGCGCCCGCGATGATGGTGCTGGGCGTCATCGGCATCCTCTACGGGTCACTGGTCGCCATGGCGCAGAAGGACATCAAGCGGCTGGTCGCCTACACGTCGATCGCGCACCTCGGCTTCATCGTGCTCGGCACGTTCGCGTTCACGCGCCAAGGTCAGGCCGGCGGCGTGCTCTATATGGTCAACCACGGCCTGTCGACCGGCGCGTTGTTCCTCATCGTGGGCTTCCTCTACGACCGACGGCACACGCGGCTCATCTCGGAGTACGGCGGCGTGAGCGAGGTCGCGCCGGTGCTCGCCGCCTGCTTCCTCGTGGCCGGGCTCTCCTCGCTCGCGCTGCCCGGGCTCAACGGTTTCGTCAGCGAGTTCCTCGTCCTGGTCGGGACGTTCCTGCGCCACCGGGTGCTGGCGGCCCTCGCCACGACCGGCATCATCCTGGCGGCGCTCTACATCCTGCTGGCCTACCAGCGGACGATGACCGGTCCGATCACGAACGACGCCAATCGCGGCATGGCCGATCTGTCGACGCGCGAGAAGGTCGTCATCGCGCCGGTGCTCGCGCTGATCGTCCTGCTCGGCATCTATCCGAAGCCGCTGCTCGACGTCATCACGCCGGCCGTGGATCGCAACGTCCTGCTGCAGGTACCCGGTCCGGACCCCAGCGGGTTGACCAACGTGTCGTTCGACGAGGGCACCGGACGCGGCGGCTGGTCGGCGTATCCACTGCCCACGCCTAGCGCGAGCGCCCGATGACGCCCCTGGTGCAGCTCCTCGCGCAGGCCGAGATCCCGGAGCCGATCCAGGCGCCGTCCATCGCCTACCGCGCGCTGTCCCCGATGCTCATCGTGTTCGCGGCCGCCCTCGTCGGCGTGCTCGTCGAGGCGTTCACCCCGGCCCGTCGTCGCCGGGCGATCCAGCTGCCGCTCGCGCTGGTGTCGTTGCTCGGCGCGCTCGTCGCAACGGTCGCTTTGGCGGGCGAGCACCGGGTCGTCGCCGCGGGCGCCGTTGCCGTGGACGGGCCGACGCTGTTCCTGCAGGGCAGCATCCTCGCGGTCGCCGTCGCTTCCGTGCTGCTGCTGTCGGAGCTGCAGACCGAGGCGTACCCGCTCGTGCTCTTCGCGGTCGGCGGCATGATGCTGTTCCCCGCCTCGACGAACCTGCTGACGATGTTCGTCGCGCTCGAGGTGCTCTCGCTGCCGCTGTACCTGCTCTCGGGCATCGCGCGCCGGCGCAAGCTGCTCGGCCAGGAGGCCGCGCTCAAGTACTTCCTGCTCGGCGCGTTCTCCTCGGCATTCTTCCTCTACGGGATCGCGCTGATCTATGGCTACGCCGGCACGGTCTCGCTGTCCGGTATCGCCGACGCCACCGCCGTCGTGGGCAAGAACGACGCGCTGCTCTACGCCGGGCTGGCGCTGCTCGGCGTAGGACTGCTGTTCAAGCTCGGTGCCGTGCCGTTCCACTCCTGGACGCCGGACGTCTACCAGGGTGCACCCACGCCGATCACTGCGCTGATGGCGGCGGCGACGAAGATCGCCGCGTTCGGTGCGCTGCTGCGCGTGCTCTACGCCGGGTTCGGTGCGATGCGGTGGGACTGGCGGCCCGCGGTCTGGGCGGTCGCGCTGCTGACGATGGCCGTCGGGTCAGTCGTCGCCGTCACGCAGACCGACGTCAAGCGGATGCTCGCGTACTCGTCCATCGCGCACGCCGGCTTCATCCTCGTGGGCGTGGCCGCGGCGACGCGCAGCGGTTTGCAGGGCGCCCTGTTCTACCTCGTCGCCTATGGGTTCACGGTGCTGGGGGCGTTCGCCGTAGTGACCCTGGTCCGCGACCACAACGGCGAGGCGACCCACTTGTCCCAGTGGGCTGGCCTGGGCCGACGCTCGCCCGCCGTCGCAGTGACGTTCGCCGTGTTCCTCTTTGCCCTCGCCGGCATCCCGGGCACCAGCGGCTTCATCGCGAAGTTCGCGGTGTTCCAGGCCGCCGTTGCGGGACGCGCAACTCCGCTGGTCATCGTCGGTGTGCTGACGAGTGCGGTCGCCGCCTTCTTCTACGCGCGCGTCGTCGTCCTGATGTTCTTCCAACCAGCCGTCGCCGACGGCCCCGACGTGGTGACTCCGTCGTTGTCGGTGAGCACGGCGCTCGGGCTCGCCCTCGCGGCTACGGTGGTGATCGGCGTGCTGCCCGGCGGGCTGCTGCACCTCGCCGAGCAAGCCGCGCTCTTCGTCCGCTAGCGGAGGCCCGGTGACCCAGATGTCGGCGGCGCCTTCGACCGTCGAGTTCGACGACCCGATCCTCGAGTCCGCCGTACGCGCGGGCCTGGACGCGGTCGAGAAGCTGCTGCGCGAGTCGGTGCAGAGCAACTTCGACTTCGTGACTGCGGCATCCCGGCATCTCGTCGACGCCGGCGGGAAGCGCTTTCGTCCGTTGCTCGTCCTGCTGTCCGCGCAGTTCGGTGACCCGCACGCGCCGGCGGTCGTCCCGGCTGCGGTCGCGATCGAGCTCACGCATCTGTCGACGCTCTACCACGACGACGTTATGGATGAGGCCCCACTGCGCCGCGGCGCCGCCAGCGCCAACTCGCGGTGGGACAACACCGTCGCGATCCTCACCGGGGACTTCCTGTTCGCGCGCGCGTCGGAGATCACTGCTGACCTCGGCACCGAGGCGACCCGGATCCTCGCGCGCACGATCTCGGTGCTGTGCGAGGGGCAGATCCGCGAGACGGTCGGCCCGCCGCCGGGCGCCGATCGCGTCGCGCACTACCTGCAGGTCGTCGCCGAGAAGACCGCGCCGCTCATCGCGACATCGGCGCGCCTCGGCGGGCTGCTTGCTGGTGCCGACCCGCGGCAGGTCGAGATTCTCCGGCGCTACGGCGCGGTCATCGGCACGGCGTTCCAAATATCGGACGACCTCATCGACATGACGAGCGGCGACGCCGAGTCCGGCAAGGCGCCCGGGACCGACCTGCGCGAGGGCGTGCAGACGTTGCCGGTGCTCTACGCGCTCCGCGCCGGCGACGCAACCGCTGTGCAACTGCAGCACTTGCTGGCTGGACCGCGGTCCGACGACGGCTGGGTGCCGGAGGCGCTGTCGCTGTTACGCGCGCACCCGGCGCTCGACGAGACGCGGGCGACTCTTGCTGAATACGCCGGTAGCGCGCAGGCCGTCGCGTCCGAGCTGCCCGAGAGCTCGGCGCGGCTCGCCCTCGAGACGCTCGCGGAGTTCGTCGTCGCGCGCACGAACTAGCAATGGCTTGGTCTCACGGTGACGTCGTTCTCCGGCGCGAGGTGCTCCACGGTCGCCTCTGGTGTGCGATGCCGACCTACGTCGTAGCGGATGACGCGGAACTGCTCGTGGTCTTCCTGCAGACCGGCAGCAAGCTCGGCTTCCCCGAGATGCCCGCGGAGTGGACGCATGCCTGGCACGCCGCCGGGCACACGCAGTGGTCCGGCCACGGGAGGCTGATGATGCACCGCCCGGGTGATGCCTACTCGGTCGACGTCTTCTGGGAGGGACCCGATCGGCGGTTCGCCGGGTGGTATCTCAACCTCCAGGAACCGTATCGGCGCTCATCCGACGGCTTCAGCACCCTGGACCATGAACTGGATCTATGGATGCCCGCGGGCGGCGCTTGGCGGATGAAGGACGAGGACCTCTTCGAGCAGCGAGTGCGCGAGGGCCGGTACTCGCAGAGCCAGGCAGACCAGATCCGCGCTGAGGGTCGGCGGCTGTTCGACGAGGTGTCGCGGGGCGACCTGTGGTGGGACGAGGGCTGGTCGACATGGTCACCGCCCGGCGACTGGGGAGCACTCACACTGCCCGCCGGATGGGACGCGCCACCTCCTGCGTAAGGACAGCGTGCGGACGACTCGCGTCGATTCGGCGGGCGCCGCGGCGCCCTCATAGGATGCTCGCGCTCGGCTGGCGTCAGCCCGACGTACACGTGGGACAGACCGACTCTGTGGCGAGGTGACGGGGTGCACGAGTACTTCGGCTCCTACGTCACCGTCGCGACGTTGATGGCGGTCGGGGTCGCGTTTGTGACCGTCGCCTTTACCGCGAACCGGCTGGTCCGGCCGCAGCGGCCGCGTCGCGAGAAGTTCCTCACCTACGAGTGCGGCATCGATCCCGTCGGGGTCGGCTGGTCCCAGACCCAGATCCGCTACTACGTCTTCGCTTTCCTTTTCGTGATCTTCGACGTCGAGTCGGTGTTCCTGTTCCCGTGGGCCGTCATCTTCGACCGGCCGGGGTACGGCGGTGCCGCACTGATCGAGATGTTCGTCTTCATCGGCCTGCTCGCGATCGGTCTGCTATACGCCTGGAAGAAGAAGGTCCTGGAATGGGTCTGAGCGACCAGGTCGAGGTTCCGCAGCCGATC
Source organism: Mycobacteriales bacterium (assembly GCA_046262915.1). Taxonomy (GTDB): domain Bacteria; phylum Actinomycetota; class Actinomycetes; order BP-191; family BP-191; genus JBHELW01. The sequence continues at coordinate 28,973 of JBHELW010000302.1, forward strand.
AAGTTCGTTCTCAACTGGGGACGCAAGTACTCGCTCTGGGTCTTCAACTTCGGACTCGCCTGCTGTGCCATCGAGTTCATCGCGACGTCGATGGCGGAGCACGACTTCATCCGCCTCGGCGTGATCCCGTTCGCGCACGGGCCGCGGCAGGCCGACCTGATGGTCGTCTCGGGCACGTTGACCGACAAGATGGCGCCCGCCGTAAAGCGGCTCTACGAGCAGATGCCCGAGCCCAAGTACGTCATCTCGATGGGGTCGTGCGCCAACTGCGGAGGGCCGTACTGGGACAGCTACTCCGTCACGAAAGGCGTCGACCAGATCATTCCCGTCGATGTCTACGTGCCGGGATGCCCGCCGCGGCCGGAGGCGCTCCTGCAGGGCATCATCACCCTGCAGTCGATGATCCAGGACGAGTCGCTGAAGGCGCGTTACGACCGCGAGCCGTTGTCGGTCGAGGCCAGCTGACGCATGACGCCCGAGGAGCTCGGCCAACGCTTCGTCGCGCGGTTCGGTGACGACGTCGTCGGCACGGAGGACGCGTTCGGCGTCCTCACCGTGACGGTTGCCGCGCCGCGCTACGCCGAGGCAGCGGAGTTCGCGAAGACGACGCGCGGCCTCGACCTGACGTACTTCGACTTCATAGCCGGAGTCGACGAGGCCGAGGAGGGGTTCGGCGTCGTCACCCACCTCTACTCGCCCATTCACAAGCACCACGTGCAGCTGCGCACGGTTGTGCCGCGCGACGCGCCCGTCGTACCGAGCCTCACCTCAGTCTTCCGCGGCGCGAACTGGCACGAGCGTGAGGCCTGGGAGATGTTCGGCATCACGTTCACGGGCCACCCCAACCTGGTGAAGCTGCTGCTCTCCGACGAGTTCGAGGGCAATCCGTTGCGCAAGGAGTTCTTGCTCGCCAGCCGCGTCGTCAAGCCGTGGCCCGGGGCGAAGGAGCCGGGGGAGGGCGGTCACGAGGGATGACCGACTTCCTCTACGACCTCGTTCATAGCTACGGCTTCGTGCTGGGTCTGAAGGTCGTTGCGTGCCTACTCGTCTTCCTCACGGTGCCCCTGGTCGTGGGCCAGATGGAGCACAAGGCAATGGCGCACATGCAGGCGCGGCTCGGGCCGATGTACGCCGGTGCTTTCCACGGGTGGGCGCAGCTGGTCGCCGACGGCGTGAAGTTCGTGCAGAAGGAAGACGTCGTCCCGACGAACGCCGACCCCTGGGTGTTCAAGCTCGCGCCCGCGGTCTCGCTGCTGCCGCCACTGTTCGTGCTCGTGGTCATCCCGTGGTCGCCCGGCATCGTCGCCGAGCGGCTCGACATCGGGCTGTTCTACGCGCTCGCGGTCACCAGCGTCGGCGTCATCGGCATGCTGATGGCGGCGTGGTCGAGCGCCAACAAGTTCTCGCTGCTCGGTGGCATCCGCGGCGCCGCCCAGCTGATCGCCTACGAACTGCCGCTGGTCCTCGCCGCGGCGTCGGTCGCGATGATGGCCAGCACCCTGTCGCTGACCGGCATCGTCCAGGCGTGGCACTGGTGGTGGGTTCCCGCGCAGGCCATCGCGCTCTTCCTCTTCTTCAGTGCGGGGCTCGCCGAGCTGAACCGCCCGCCGTTCGACATGCCGGTCGCCGACTCCGAGATCATCTTCGGCCACATGACGGAGTACACCGGCCTGCGGTTCGCGTTCTTCCTGCTCGCCGAGTACGCCGGCATCGTCGTGCTGGGTGCCCTGATCGCGGTGCTCTTCCTCGGCGGGTGGCGCGGGCCGGTGCTCCCGCCCATGCTGTGGAC
>JBHELW010000303.1:0-2475 GCA_046262915.1 Mycobacteriales bacterium
TCGTCGTCGTCGAGGCGGGCGAGCCATGACGCGAGGCGGTCGATCGTCTGCTCGGTCTCGGGATGCAGGTCGACGTAGTCCCGCAGCCGCTCGCTCAGCCAGCTCAGCGTCACGGTCTCGGTGCCGCGTCGATCGTCGAGCTCCTCGATGCCGCGGTCGGTCGCGTACACAGCCGGCTACGCGTCGCCCAGTGCGGCGTCGAGCAGTGCCGACTGCTCGGCCTCGTGCACCGTCGCGCTGCCGGACGCAGGTGACGCCATGTCGCGGCGCGAGATGCGCCGCAGGGTCTGCCCCTCACCGAGCAGCGCCGGCAGGTGCAGCGCCATGAACGGCCAGGCGCCCATGTTGGCCGGCTCCTCCTGCGCCCACACGACATCGCTCGCCCCGGCGTACGCCGAGAGTGCTGCCCGGATCTCGTCTGCGGGCAGCGGGTAGAGCTGCTCGACCCGAACCAACGCAACGTCGTCACGGCCGTCGCGCAGCCGACGGGCGGCGAGGTCGTAAAAGACCTTGCCCGCCGACAGCACGACGCGCGTCACCTTGTCCGGTGCCGCGTCGTCGGTGATGACCGGCCGGAACCCGGCGTCGGTGAAGTCCGCCAGCGCGGAGACCGCCGGCTTCAACCGCAGCATCGACTTCGGCGTGAAGACGACGAGCGGCCGCTTGTGCGGTGCGAGCACCTGCCGGCGTAGCAGGTGGAAGTAGTTGGCCGGCGTCGTCGGGAACGCGACGGTCATGTTGTCCTCGCCGCACAGCGACAGGAAACGCTCGATCCGAGCCGACGAGTGGTCCGGGCCCTGCCCCTCGTAGCCATGCGGCAGCAGCAGGACTACGCCGGAGCGCTGGCCCCACTTCGCCTCACCCGACGACACGAACTCGTCGAGGATCGACTGGGCGTGGTTGGCGAAGTCGCCGAACTGCGCTTCCCACGCGACGAGCGCGTCGGGTGCGGCGACCGCGTAGCCGTACTCGAAGCCCATCGCCGCGAACTCGCTGAGCAGTGAGTCGTAGATATAGAACGGCGCCTGCTCAGAGCCGAGGTGCGCCAGCGGCACGAACTCCGCGCCGGTGTTGCGGTCGACGAGTACGGCGTGGCGCTGGCCGAACGTGCCGCGGCGCGTGTCCTGGCCCGCGAGCCGCACGGGGTGGCCGTCGAGGAGCAGCGAGCCGATCGCCAGCGTCTCGCCGAGCGCCCAGTCGATCGTCGCGTCGGTCAGCATCTGCGGCCGGCGCTGCAGCTGCGGCAGCAGCCGCGGATGGACGGTGAACCCCTCCGGTACGTCGAGCAGCTTGGCGACGATGTGCTTGAGCACCTCGTCGCTGACCCGGGTGTCGACGTCGCGGACGTCGTCGCTGTGGTCGATCGGCGGCTCGACCGACGGCTGCGCGCCCGCGTCGCGGGTCTCGGCGAAGACCTGCTCGAGCTGCTCCTGGTAGTTGCGCAGCGCGGCCCCAGCCTCCTCGACGGAGATGTCGCCGCGACCGATCAGCGACTCGGTGTAGAGCTTGCGCACCGAACGCTTCGCGTCGATCAGGTCGTACATCAGTGGCTGCGTGAACGACGGCTCGTCGACCTCGCTGTGCCCGCGCCGGCGGTAGCAGATCATGTCGATGACGACGTCCTTGGCGAACGCCTGACGGAACTCGAAGGCGAGCCGCGCGACGCGTACGCACGCCTCCGGGTCGTCGCCGTTCACGTGGAAGATCGGCGCCTGCACCATGCGTGCGACGTCGGTCGCGTAGATCGACGAGCGCGCCGCCGTCGGCGAGGTCGTGAACCCGACCTGGTTGTTGACGACGACGTGCACGGTGCCGCCCGTGCGGTAGCCGCGCAGCTGCGACAGGTTCAAGGTCTCCGCCACGACGCCCTGGCCGGCGAATGCCGCGTCGCCGTGCAGCATCAACGGCAGCACCGGGAACTCCGACCCGCCCTTGTTCAGCCGGTCCTGCTTCGCGCGCACGATGCCCTCGAGCACCGGGTCGACCGCCTCGAGGTGGCTCGGGTTCGACGTCAGCGTGACCGCGACCTTGGCGCCGTCCGCCGCGGCGAAGACGCCCTCGGCGCCGAGGTGGTACTTCACATCGCCGGACCCGTGCGCCGTACGCGGGTCGAGGTCGCCTTCGAACTCCCGGAAGATCTGCCGGTAGCTCTTGCCGACGACATTGGCGAGCACGTTGAGCCGGCCGCGGTGCGGCATGCCGACCGCGACCTCTTCGAGGCCGGCCCGCGCCGCTTCGGTCAGCACGGCGTCCAGCAGCGGGATGACCGTCTCGGCCCCTTCGAGCGAGAAGCGCTTGTGCCCGACGTACTTCGTCTGCAGGAAGCTCTCGAACGCCTCGGCCGCGTTCAGCCGCTCGAGGATGTGCAGCTGCTCGTCGCGGTCGGGCTTGTCGAAGCGGCGCTCGACGCGGTCTTGGATCCAGCGTCGCTGCTCCGGATCCTGGATGTGCATGTACTCCACACCAACCGTGCGG
>JBHELW010000304.1:0-1559 GCA_046262915.1 Mycobacteriales bacterium
GTACGTCGTGTCCTGCGCCAGCTCCATGTAGTTCTGCATCGCCTCGGCGGCCTCCGGCGGCAGCTCCTTCTTCTCGCCGGCGCGGGCTTCCGCCTCGGAGGTGAAGTAGATGACCTCGGTGACGGTGCCGTCGTTGTGCCACGCCCGCAGCCCGCCGAGCACATCTGGCCGGGCGCTCTCGATCTCGGCCGTCATCTCCTTCTCGAGGGCCTCGAGCCGCGCGCGGTCCGTGACCGTGTAATGCATGAGCTGGACAAAGCCCGCGTCGTCCGACGGGTTACCGAACGCGACGTCCGCGTCGTCGGAGTCCCAGAAGGTCACGGGGCCGGTGAACACCTTCTCGGTCTCCGCCCACCACGCGCCCTGTTCCGGGCGGTCGTTGTTACGCCGGGCGTTCTCCGGCGTATCGAACCGGCCGACGATCACGCCGGTTCCATCGGGCGTGACGCCCGTGGTCGAGCCGAGCGCACCGATCGCGCCGGGGCCAACGTTCTGCTCCCAGTCGTCGAACCGCGCGCGCAACGCCGCCTTGTCACTGATCTTGCCGGTGATGATCTGTACGAACATGCGGTTCCCCCTCCGTTGCCATTGCTTGGCCGCGACATCGTGGCGCACGCCGACCGCCGAACGCGAATAGCGAATGTGCTATGCTGGCGTCGTGGGCGGCGACCTGATCCGGGAAGCGCGGCGGCGCGCTGGACTAACGCAGGCGCAGCTCGCCGAGCGCGCCGGGACGACGCAGTCGGCCGTCGCGCGCTGGGAGAGCGGCCGCACCTCGCCGTCGGTCGACACGTTGTTGCGGTTGTTGCGGCTGTGTGGATTCCGCCTCGACGTCGCGCTCGACCGTTACGACGACTCCGACCTCGCGCAGGCGCAAAGCCTGTTGCGCATTCCGGTGGAAGCGCGCGCCGCCGAGCTGCGGCGCATGGTGCTGATGCTCGAGGACATGCGCGAGGACGCACAGAGATCGATGGCCCGTGCCGGCTCCGTTTGACCCCGAAGCGATCGTTGAGGTTCTCGCTCGGCACGAGGTCGACTTCATCGCCATCGGCGGTTTCGCCGCGTTCCTCCAGGGCTCGCCGTTTCCCACGCGCGACGTCGACATCACGCCGCGACGGGATCCGGACAACCTCGCCCGGCTGAGCGCAGCCCTGACCGAGCTCGACGCGCGGGTGCGCGCGGCGAGCGCCCCGCAGGAGGGACTGCCGTTCGCGCACAACGCCCCGTCGCTGGACGGCGTAGACCTGTGGAATCTGAGCACGCGCTTCGGTGACCTCGACATTTCGTTCGTCCCGACCGGGACGCAGGGCTACCAGGATCTGCGACGTGACGCCGTGCGCGTCGAGCTGCGCGGCACGCCGATCCTGCTCGCCTCGCTTGCCGACATCGTGCGCAGCAAGGGCGCGTGCAACCGCGACAAGGACCGCCGCGTGCTGCCGGTGTTGCGCGAGCTGCTCGTGCTGCAGCGACAGGAACGAACGAAGACTCGCCGCCGCGGTGGGTGACCCACCTAGCCCCGATCGAGCCGCCGCAACGCGCCGAGCACCGCGTCGCGGTCG
>JBHELW010000305.1:0-18839 GCA_046262915.1 Mycobacteriales bacterium
GGACGCTCAGCCCGCCGTCCTGTCCATCGACAGCGAGGACCGCCCGCCGCCAGCTGCGCTCGGTACGTCGCTGGCGGCGGTGCTCGCTGGCGTCGGCGTCGACCGCGCGCTCTTCGTTGTCGCGGGCGTCCCGCTCCCGGACTGGGCCACCGCGCTCTTCGCGGTCGTCGAGACCGAGCTCGCCGGCGCAATCCCGCAGCTAGACCTGCTCGGTGTCGATAGCTACCGCTGGGAGTCGTATCGGCTCCGGACGCAGGCCGCCGCATGACCGAGCCGCAGCAGGTCGTCCGCGCCAGCACGCCGGCGCAGTGGCTCACCGTGATCCCCTATCTCGTCGGGTTCCCGCCCCGGGAGAGCGTCGTCGTGCTCGGGCTCGGCGGCGAGAATGGCAAGCGCGTCCAGCTCACGCTCCGTGTCGACGCGCCACCGCCGGACGTCGCAGGGCAGCTCGCGGCGTCCTTGGTGAAGCCGCTCCAAGACAACGGCGTCCGCGCGGTCCAGTTCGTGCTCTACCGCGATGCATCCGGGCCGGTCGACACCGCCGACCAAGCCGTTTACGACGGGTTCCACGACGCGCTCGGTGCGGCCTTCACGTGGCGCGATGCCATCGTCGTGCGCGCCGACCGCTGGTTCTCGCTGCCGCCGTGCGCCAACGCGCTGTGCTGTCCGCCGGGTGGAGTCGCTGTCCCGCCTCCGGACGCCCGCACCGAGGCCGAGCTCGTCTACGCCGGGAAGTCGCTCGCCGAGTCGCGGGAGGCGATCGCCGCCACGCTGCACGGCGACAACCCCAAGGACCTACGCAAGATCACTCGGCTCTGCGAGGTCGTCGAGGACGAGTTCATCGACGCGGTGGTCGCCGGGCCCGCCGCGGTGCGCCGGTGGGGTCGCGACCTGCGTGACGAGTGGCGCGACGTCCTCATCGCGCCCGCGACGGGCGAGCTCGACCCGCGGTTCGTTGCGCGCTTCCTCGTGGGGTGCACGTGGCTGCCGATCCGCGACGCCGCGTCGCAGGTCGCCGACCTGCACCGCGACGCGGCCAATGCGCGACTGCGCGAGCTGACCCGTCGCGCGCCGAAGGACCTCGTTGCCGCGCCCGCGACAGTGCTCGGGCTCATCGCGTCACTTCAGGGCGACGGTTGTCTTGCCAACATCGCGTTCGATCGTGCGCTCGAGACGCAGCCGGACTACCGGTTCGCACAGATGCTCAGCTATGGCCTCGCCCACGGCGTTCGCGTTCCAGACGACATGCTGCGCACGCAGCGCGACCCGCTGGCGCCACTCGCCTCCGGTCGGCGCAAGAAGCCGTCCCGGAAACGGGGCGCACGGCAACAGCGCGCGAGCTAGCAACCGCCCGGCGCGGTAGGCGCCCTCTCGGTAGGCAAAGATCGGTCCCATGGACGCGGATGCGATCGTCGTAGGGGCTGGGCTCGCCGGACTGGTTGCCACGGCCGAGCTGGCGGACGCCGGCAAGCGCGTCATCCTGCTCGAGCAAGAGCCCGCCCAGTCGCTCGGCGGGCAGGCCTTCTGGTCGCTCGGCGGACTGTTCCTCGTCAACACCCCCGAGCAACGACGCATGGGCGTGAAGGACAGCCACGAGCTCGCGCTCCAGGATTGGCTCGGCAGCGCAGGCTTCGACCGTGCGGACGAAGACCGTTGGCCGCGCCAGTGGGCCGAGGCCTACGTCGACTTCGCCGCGGGGGAGAAGCGCGCGTGGCTGCGTGCCCAGGGCATGCGTTGGTTCCCGGTCGTGGGTTGGGCGGAGCGCGGTGGCTACCTCGCGACCGGCCACGGCAACTCGGTGCCGCGGTTCCACGTCACCTGGGGCACCGGCCCCGGCGTACTCGAGCCGTTCATCAAGCGAGTGAAGGCGGCGGGCGAACGCGGCCTCGTGCAGCTGCGCTTCCGCCATCGCGTCGACGACCTCGTCACCAAGTCCGGCGCGGTCACCGGCGTGCGCGGCGCCGTGCTGGCGCCGAGCTCGGTCAACCGCGGCGAGTCGAGCAGTCGCGACGCCGTCGCCGACTTCGAGCTCAGCGCGCAAGCCATCGTCGTCACGAGCGGCGGCATCGGCGGTAACCACGACCTCGTCCGGCGCAACTGGCCGAAGCGCCTCGGCAAGCCACCGCAGCACATGCTCTCCGGCGTACCCGCGCACGTCGATGGGCGCATGCTGGGGATCACCGAGTCGGCGGGCGGCAACATCGTCAACCGCGACCGCATGTGGCACTACGTCGAGGGCATCGACAACTGGAACCCGATCTGGCCACTACACGGCATCCGCATCCTGCCCGGGCCGTCGTCGCTATGGCTCGACGCCACCGGCCAGCGACTGCCTGTGCCGCTCTTCCCGGGTTTCGACACTCTCGGCACCCTCGAGCACATCGCGCAGAGCGGCTTCGAGTACACCTGGTTCATCCTGACCCAGAAGATCATCGAGAAGGAGTTCGCGCTCTCCGGCTCCGAGCAGAACCCCGACCTCACCGGCAAGTCGCTGCGCGCAGTGGCGAAGCAACGGCTCGGCAAGGGTGCACCGGGTCCCGTCGAGGCGTTCAAGAAGCACGGCGCGGACTTTGTGGTGGCGGACAACCTGCGCGACCTCGTCGCGGGGATGAACGCGCTGACCGACGAGCCGTTGCTTGATTACGCCGAGATCGAGCGGCAGGTCGTCGCGCGCGACCGCGAGCTGACCAACGCCTTCGCCAAGGACCTGCAGATCGTCGCGATCCGCCAAGCCCGCGCCTATCGCGGTGACCGCCTGGTCCGGGTCGCCAAGCCGCACCGGCTCCTCGACCCCGACGCCGGTCCGCTGATCGGCGTAAAGCTGCACGTCCTCACCCGCAAGACGCTGGGTGGGCTCGAGACCGACCTCGACGCGCGGGTGCTTACGGCCAGCGGTGCGCCGCTACCGGGCGTCTACGCCGCGGGCGAGGTCGCCGGGTTCGGTGGCGGTGGCGTGCACGGCTACCGGTCGCTGGAGGGCACGTTCCTCGGCGGGTGCATCTTCAGCGGTCGGACCGCCGGCCGCGCCGCTGCGACCGCTGTCGACTAACCGTTGTGGGGAGTTCTGGAAGGGTCGGGACCCGCTCAGAACTCCCCACGACGGTCTACGGCGAGCGGTCAGACCCTGGAGCCGCAGCGGTAGCCATCGCCGGCGTAGAGCTTCGCGTTCGTGTAGCCCGACTGGTGCTGGGTGATGGTCACCTCGACGCGGTCGCCGCGACGGATGCCGTCGTTCGCGCAGCCGGCGCCGGTGTCGTCAGGGTTGTCGATGACGGAGTCGCCGCGGTAGACCCGCACCACCCAATACCCGTTGTCCATGCTGAGCCCGCCGCTGGTGTGCTGGATCCAGCCGCCGGCGGTGACGGCAGTGAATCGGCAGGTCCGGCTCTCGCCAGGCAGCAGCCCCTCCGTCGTGACGCCGCAGCTCTTGGCGCGCGGGAACGCCCCGTTCCCACCTGGTGGCGGGCTGGCGCTCGCGCGTGCGCTCTGCAACACCGACGGCGCGGCATCGCCGGGAGCCGCCCCGGGGGGCTGCGACCCAGCAGGCTGCTGTACGGCGACCGCCTCACCGGGCCTCGACCCGCGAGCGCCCGCCGGCGGTCGCTGCGCGCCGACGGGCCGCGACGGCGAGGCGCCGCCGGGCGCCGCCGGCCCGATCGGGCGCAGCCGTGCCGTCCCGTCACCGTCGAGCAGCCGCGCGACGGGTACGGCGAGCAACGCCGCGGCGACCAGCGCGAGACCGGCCTGTCCGGCGTAGCGCCGCCGCGCCAGTACGCGCGCGCGGGTGTCGACGGCCATGAGGTCGAGCGGCGCCTGACGTGCGGTCTCGGCCAGCAGCATCTCGATGTCAGGCACGGCTCATCGCCTCCGTGACGTCCTCACCGAGCAGCTGCCGGAGCGCGGCCAGCCCGCGGTGGGTGTGCGTCTTGACCGTGCCGACGGGTAGCCGCAGCACGTCCGCGGTGCCGTTGACGTCGTAGCCGAGGTAGTAGCGGGCGACGAGCACCTGCCTCTGCTCCGGGCGGAGCGCGGCGAGCGCCGAGCGCACCGCGACGGCGTCCGCGCCGTCGGTGAGGACCACCATGTCGCTCGCTCTCCGTCCCACCTTGTCGTGTGCGCGCCGTTCCGCCGCGCGCCGACGGAACGCCGAGACGGCGAGGTTCATCGCGACGCGGTGTGCGTAGGCGCCGGGCGCGTCGAGCCGCCGCACTTTTGCCCAGTCCCGGCAGATGCGCGCCAGCGTCTCCTGCGCCAGGTCCTCCGCCAGGCCGAGGCTGCCGCAGACGAGGTCGAGGGCGCCGACCAGCCGGGGATGCTCGCGCCGGCAGAACTGCGCCAGCTCGTCGTCCACCCCGCCCCCGGTTTGTTCGTCCTACCGAGCAGACGCTCTCAACGCGAATCGCGTTTCAACGAGCTCAGTCGCTAGGGCCGCGCTGCTGCTGCGCGAGGAAGCGTTCTAGCTCAGCTCCCAGCTCATCCGCGGTCGGCAACCGCGTCGCGTCGCCGACGAGCAGGTCGCCGCGACTCGCGACGAAGGCGTCGTACTGCTCCTCGAGACTGCGCACGACCGCGGCGACGTCGGCATTGCCCTCGATCTGCTCGTCGACGAGACGACGCGTCTCGGCGGCAGCGGTTGCGAGCTCCGCCGTCGGCAGCACCAATCCCGACACGCGCGACACCGACTGCAAGAGCACTTCGGCTGCCGCGGGGTAGTCCATCTGCGACAAGTAGTGGGGCACATGCACCGCGAAGCCGACCGCGTCGTTGCCGGCCTGACCGAAGCGGTACTCCATGACGTGGCTCGCCGACCCGGGCACCTGCACGGTCGCGATCCACGGGTCGAACCCGGTGACGAGCTCGCGCCGGCTACCGTGTGCGATCACGCCGACCGACCGCGTGTGCGGGACGGCCATCGGGATGGCGTTGAGCCCGATCGTGAGTCGCACGTTGAGGCGCTCGGCGATGAGGCGCATCGCCTCGACGAACCGTTCCCAGTAAACGTCCGGCTCCGGCCCAGACAGCAGCAGGTACGGCGTGCCCGTCGCGTCGGTCAGCGACTGCAGGACGAGGTCGGGTCCGTCGTAGGACTCCCAGTGGTCCTCGACGAAGAGCATCGGTGGCCGACGCGCCCGATAGTCGTAGAGCAGATCCGCGTCGAACGTCGCGACGCGCTGCGGAGACCCCGACGCGAGCAGATGCTCACGCGCGAGCCGCCGCGCGCTGCCCGCATCGATGAAGCCGTCCAGCGCATGGATGAGCACCGGCGAGCCCAGATCCGGCAGCTCGCCGTCGAAGCGGAACAGCTCGCCCGGCTCCATCATTCGACCTCCGACACCGAGGCTACGTCGCGCGTCGTCGAGCCGTGTAGATGCGAAATGTCGTCTCGACCCGCGTGCTCAGCGCTCCGGCGTCGACAAGCTCGTCGAGCACGGCAGTGGCCACGCGCGGGCGCCAGCCGAAAACGGCGCCCACGTCGGGCGCGGTCGCCTCGCCCGCGCTGCGGACGACGATGGTGGCGAGCGAGCGACGCGCCTCGTCCAGCGACGGCAGCGCCCGCAGTGCGTCCGCCCATCGTCGCGGCAGCACGTCTACGGCGACCGCGGGCCAGCCGTGCTCCTGCTCGATGACGCCCGCGTTGGTGAGCACGAGCATCCGTTGCAGGGCGTCGATCGCCGCCGCGACGCCTTTCTTGTCATCCGTCGCGAGCTGCCGGCGTAGCTGCGGTCCGCTGAGCGGTCCGGTCGCGAGCGCGCACTCGGCAACGTCGCGCTGCAGCGGTGTGAGGTCCGCATCTCGAAAGTCCGCTGCCGTGCCGGCGCGTTCGTAGCCGGCGTAGAGCGCCGGCAGCGCGGACGTGGCGATCATCGTGGCGACGCGTCCCAGATGCTTGCCGACGCAGACCAGTCGTTTCTCCGGCAGCTCGTCCTTCCAGCGCCAGACGCGATGCATCTCGGGGGTGAACGAGACGAACGCACCGGCGTCGTCGCGGACGGCCCAGTCGACGGGCCGCGGTCCGGCGACCGCCTCCCACAGGGACGGCAACACGATGTCGGGGTTGGGATACACGAGCGCGAGGCCGGCGCGGTTGGCGAACGCCGTCGCCTGTCGCAGAGTTGTCGTCAACGCGGGCATGTCCGAGCCATCATCCGCGCGCTTAGAGTGCGGCGCATGGACTTTCAGGACGTCGTGCGACGCCGGCGCATGGTGCGCAACTTCGCCGAGCGTCCGCTAGATCCCGCGCACGTCGAGCGGATCCTCGAAAACGCGCGCCGCGGACCGAGTGCCGGCTTCTCACAAGGGTTCGAGTTCCTCGTCCTCGAGTCGCGGGAAGAGCGGGACCGGTTCTGGACGTCGCAGGACCCCGGGGCGCCGCTGCCGCGCATGTACGAGGACATGCGGCGCGCTCCGCTTCTTGTCGCGGCGCTGTCGCACAAGCAGGCGTACCTGGACCGCTACGCCGAGCCGGACAAGGGCTGGACAGACAAAGACGAGGCGCACTGGCCGGTGCCGTACTGGGACATCGACGCCGGCATGGCGGCGCTGCTGATGCTGCTCACCGCCGTCGACCTCGGGCTGGGCGCGGTGTTCTTCGGCATCTTCGACATGGCGGGATTCCGCGCCGCCTTCGGCGTACCCGACACACACACGGCGGTTGGCGTCGTCGCGGTCGGGCATCCCGCGCCCGACACGAAGTCACCCTCGCTGCGCCGCGGTCGACGGCCCGCCACCGACGTCGTCCATCGCGGCCGCTGGTAGTCCTGCAATGATCCGGCGCCGCCGTCTCGTGCTCGCCGCTCCGCTCCTCGCGCTCGCTGTGCTTACGACGGCACCGCGCGTCGGTCCGGCCGCACACGCAGCGGACGCGCTGACGTGCGCGACCGGGCGCACGACCGTGCACACCGCGGGCGGCCATCGGCAGCGCGCGCCGCGCGGCGTACGACCGGTCGTCGCGTGCCTGTCGCGGACCGCGCACATCGCCTTCGAGCCGACGCTGGGCATCTCGTCGCACGGCGCGGTGTTCTACATCGCAGAGGATCTGCCGCTAGGGCCACATGTCCTGAAGTCGGTCGACGCCGGCCACTCGTGGGCCGTCTTGTCGCGCGTCACCCAGCCGTCCGCCGTTGGCGATCCCTACCTGTACGTCGACCCCGCCACCGACCGCGTCTTCGCCGCGGCGTTGAAGAGCGACCTGTGCACCGAGGTCGCGATCAGCGACGACGCCGGCGCGACGTGGATAACCAACCCGGCCGTCTGCGGACAGGTCGACCACGAGACACTGTTCGCGGGGCGGCCAGTGTCGAGTGCACTGGTGGGCTATCCCAAGCTCGTCTACATGTGCGCGATCACCGGTGGCGTCGCGACTCTCGGCACGGCGGTCGGGTGCATGAAATCAGTCACCGGCGGCGCAACCTTCGTCCCGACCGGGCAGCTGCCCTTCCCGCCGCGGACGGACTGCGTGTCAGGAGGCAGCGGGCATGGGGTCGTCGGTCCCGACGGCGCTGTCTACCTGCCGAAGGGTCTGTGCGGCCAGCCGCTGCTTGCCATCAGCCATGACGAGGGCGCGACGTGGTCCCAGGTGCTCGTTTCGGCTGTAGCAATGTCGCCCGATGACCACGAGTCCGCGGTCGCGGTCGACGCGAAGGGCAACCTCTACTACGCGTGGGTCGGCTCCGACACTCGCCTGTACCTCGCCATCTCGCGGACCGGAGGTCGAACGTGGGGACGCCCGATGATGATCTCGCCACCCGGTCTCTACAGCGCGAGCTTCCCCGGCATCGACGTGCGGCTACCGGGCAAGATCGCGTTGGACTTCATGGGGGAATGGTCCAACGACGCGTTGTGGCATGGCTTCGTCACGACCACGAGCACCGCGCTCGCGACGTCTCCGGTGTTCTGGACGACCGAGGTCAATCCGCGCGGTGACCCGCTCGTGCACGGTGCGTGCCCTGACTCCAGTGGGGTCCGGTGCGACGGTGCCGGAGACTTCTTTGACGTCGCGATCGCACCCGACGGCACGACCTGGGCGGCGTTCGTCGACGCGTGCAGCGCGACGTGCGCGCGCAACTACACGCAGAACGACGCGGAGGAGGGGGTGGCGGCGCACATCATCGGCGGGCCTCGCCTGCGCTGACGCATCGCGGTCTCAGCTCGCTGACCCCCAGAACTCCCGGAGCAAGCCGGCCATCCGCTGTGGCTCGACGCGGTGCGGCGGGTCGAAATGGTGGCGCTCGGCAAAGTGCTCGACCCGGAATTGCGCAAAGTAGTTCGCCAGTCGCTGGGCCGTCTCGGCGTAGTAGTTCGGGTTGCTCTTGTCTCCGAGGGTGAACAGGACCGGGCGGTCGAAGGCCCGCAGCCGCTCGAGGTCGAGCGTCGCGGCGCGGAACGTGGCGATGAGAGTCGCAATCCCGCGCGGTCGCTGCGCCATCCACGGCGGCGGCGCACCGGCCGGTGCCGCTGGCGGCGCGACGCCGGGGGCGAGCTGGATCTCGGTGAACGCCCGGATCATGTCCGGGCCGTCCTGCGCGCCGATGCGCTGGAACGCGCTCCAAACCGCGGTCTCGGCCGCAGACATTCCGACGTTCCCCGCCCACGCCGGCTCATTCAGCGTCAAACTGAGCAACCGCTCCGGCTGCATCGTCGCGAACATCACGGCGACCGCGCCGCCAGCGGAGTAGCCAACGAGATGGAAGCGGTCGAAACCGGCCTCGTCCGCGACGCGCGCGACACCGGCGACCTCAAGGGCCAGCGAGTAGTCAGCCGGCGGCTCCGGCCCGGCGTAAAGCTCGAGCTCTTTCGCGCGGGCATCGACATCGTCACCGAGCGCAGAGATGAGATCGGCGTAGGCAAGTGCCGCCGGCATGATCCCGCCCGGCAGCAGGACGACGGGGATCACCGCAGGAGTATGCGCCGCATCCGCCGGGTCGCATGGCGGACGCACAGCCAGCCGAGTGTCCCCAGGTACGCGGCGTGCAATAGCGCCGACCAGCCAGGGCCGCCGAGGACGAGCACGCGCAGCAGCGCGACGCCCTGGTAGAGCGGCGTGACGCGGACGATCCACCGCGTCCACTCGGGATAGACCGTGATCGGGAAGAAGCTCGCCGAGAGCAAGAACATCGGCAGCCACAACAGCTGCTGCCAGTCGAAGTCCTGCCAGGTGCGCACGTAGGTCGTTGCCGCCAGCCCGAGCCCGGCGAACGCCCATGACACGAGGACTACGGCGGGCAGCACGAGCAGCGCCCACCACGAGAGCATGAGGCCCATCACCAGCATGGTCGAGATGAAGAGCGTCGAGTGGACGAGTCCACGCAACAGCGCCCAGCCGAGTTCGCCCAGCGCGACATCGCGCACCGCCATTGGTGTCGTCAGCATCGCGTCGTAGGTGCGCTCCCACTTCAGCTTGTGGAAGAAGTTGAACGTCGTGTCGTAGACCGCACCGTTCGCGGCGCTCGCGGCGAGCAGGGCGGGCGCGACGAACGCGGCGTAGCTCACCGCGCGCCCGCTCGGCGCGGGCAGGGAACCGACCAGCCGGCCGATCCCGAGCCGCGCAGCGAAGAGGTACGTCAGTGGCTCGAGCGCACCGGACGCGACGATGAACCAGCCGTGCCGATAGACCCGCGCGTTGCGTTCGACGACGTGGCCGGGCCGTCTGACGCCCGACCACGGCAGCATGCGCGGGACCGTGATCGCGTCAGGCACGACCGTCATGGCAGCAACGCCTTCGCGTAGGTGCGGCGCGCGACGAGGACACCCGCGACCAGCATGGCGACGAGATACAGGAAGTGCACGAGCGCTGCGCGCGTCACGAGGCTGCCGGCGACCGCAGCGCGCGCGAGATCGACGCCTTGCCACAGCGGCGTCACGCGGAGCACCGACTCGAGCGCGTCCGGCAAGCTCGACAGCGGGAAGAACACGCCCGAGAACATCAGCATCGGGATCACCCCGAGCCGGTAGAGCACTGAGAACTCGCTGTCGGTGCGACGACCGACGGACCACGCCGCGATCGGCGCCGCGAAAGCCACGCCGGTGAGCAGCCCGATCGGCAGCACGAGCAGCATCCGGGTCGGATAGCCGAGCACGAGCGCGACCAGCGTGAATCCGGACGCCGCGACGGCGTTGTCGAGCGTCATCTGCATCAGATGGCCAAGGTAGATATGGGTGACGCTGAGCGGCGTCGCGACCATTGCGTAGTAGGAACGCTGCCACTTCAGTGCGCCGAGCACCGGCCAGGTCGAGCCGGCGACGCCGGCCTGCATGCACGCCGCCACGAGGAGCGCGGGCGCGACGAACTCGCCGTACGACATGCCGCCGAGCGCCTCCGGGTGCCGCTGGCCGACCAGCGATCCGAGGCCGCCGCCCATCGCGAGCAGGTAGATCAGCGGTCCGAACGTGTTGTGCACGAGGTTGGTCCGCCACCACGGGCGGGCCCGGATGAACCAGGCCTCGAACGACCGCAGGGCGTACGGCGTCGCCATGGCTAGTCGACCAGCGTGCGGCCGGTCAGCCGCAAGAACACGTCCTCGAGCGTCGATCGGCGTACCAGCGTCGCGAGCGGCCGGACCCCACGCTCGTGCAGCATCTCGGCCGCGCGCTCGCCGTCATCGGTGTAGAGCAGGATGCGGTCGGGCAGCTCCTCGACGCGCTCGGCAAGATCCTCGGCCTTCCCGTCGAGCTCCGCGCCTGCGGGCAGTCGCACCTCGAGCACCTCGCGAGACGCGTGACTCTCGATGAGCTGCCGCGGCGAGCCCTCCGCGACGATCCGCGCCTTGTCCATGACGACTAGCCGGTCGCACAGTTGCTCGGCCTCGTCCATGTAGTGAGTCGTCAGCACCAGCGTCACGCCTCTTTGCTTGAGGCGGTAGAGCCGGTCCCACACGGCGTGCCGGGCCTGCGGGTCGAGCCCGGTCGTGGGCTCGTCCAGCAGGAGCAGCTCGGGCTCGTTGACGAGCGCACGGGCGATCGTCAGGCGCCGCTTCATGCCGCCGGAGAGTTGGTCCACCTTGTCCTTGCGGCGGTCGCCGAGCTGCACGAAGTCGAGCAGCTCGCGGGCGCGCTCGCGGGCCACGCGCCGCGGGATGTCGTAGTAGCGCGCGTAGATGACGAGGTTCTCCTCGACCGTCAGCTCGGTGTCGAGCGTGTCCTCTTGTGGGACGACACCCAGCCGGTCGCGGATCATCGTGCCGTCGGCCGCGGGGTCGCGCCCGAGCACGCGCAACGTCCCCGCCGAGATCGGCGAGACGCAGCCGATCATCTTCATTGTCGAGGACTTGCCAGCGCCGTTCGGGCCGAGGAATCCGAACGCTTCACCAGGCGCGACGTCGACGTCGATCGCGTCGACGGCGACGAACCCGCCGTAGCGTTTCGTCAGTCCACGGGCGTGGACGAGCGCGTCCGACATCTCGCTTTCACCGTAGCCAGGCGTCAAGCGCTATTCGCGCGGGTACGACACCGCCATGCTCTACATCCTGCTCATCGTGCTGTTGCTCGTGCTGCTCTTCGGTGGCGGCACCTACTACCGCGGCCGCCGTCGCCTCTAGGCGCCCCGCGCTACAGCCGTTTGTTGCCGTCCGCGTCGACGACGGCGACCCACGCGCGCTGGTGGTAGACGTCCGGCGGAAACTCCGCCTTGTCTCGCTTCGAGACGCGGAACGCCTCGCAGCGCACGATGTACGCCCACGACCCCGCGGTGGCGATCTGGTTGTAGTCGCCCAGGAACGCGCTGTTCCGGGAGTACGCCGCGAAGCGCACGTCGGTGTGCTTGCGGTTGATCCGCAACGGCTTGCCGTAGGACGCACCGTGGTCGGTGGACTGCTGGTAGTAGGTGTCGACGAACGGGCTGAAGTCGGCCATCGAGCGCGCCTGCTGCTGCGTCCGGTAGGCAACGCGGACGATGCCGTCGGTGCCCACGTCGATCGCGGGCGTGAAGTGCTCGACGAAGTCCTCGCGCGAGCCCGGGTTCACCGGGACCGGTCGTGACCACTGCACGAGGTCGTCGGACGCACTGACGACGACATCGTGCGAGGCGTCGGTGCGGTACATCGTGTCCGACCACGCGACGTAGACGCGTCCGCTCTTGGGATCGACGGCCGCGGTCGGGAGTCCCTCGCCGGCCCGCTGCTGCCGCACGTCGCCGGGATGTGACGCAGCGATCGTGATCGGTGGTGTGAACAGCAGCGGCGCGCCAGTCGGCAACGTCCCCGCACCGGGCGCGACGGAGATGGCCTGCTTGTCGACGACGACGAGGTCTTCGAACTCGTCAGCATCCACTCGGGCGGGCGGGAGGATCGAGGTCGCCGCGTAGACGATCGCGAGGTCGCCGTTCGGCATCACGAGCGGCAGCGTGCCGATGCCCTGCGCGCCGTAGATGGGGAAAGGTCCCTGCCACGTCTTCGCTTGGTCGTCGGAGTACATCGCGATGACCGGGGCGACGTTGTCCCACGCCATGTAGATCCGACCCGGGTGGTGTCCCGCTCCCGTGCCGGTGTCGACGGCAATCCAGTTCTTGTCGTCCATCGGCAACGTGCGCTCGGTCGGCACGACGAGGGTGCGCCCCCAGTGCCGGCCACCGTCCGTCGACACGTTGAACCCGAGGTCGTCGCCGCCGACCGGGCCGCCACCCTCGGTTGGTTGGCAGAGCAGCGAGTTCGCGTAGACGACGTTGCCGGGGCCGAACGCGACGACCGCGTCCGACGCGAGCGCGTAGCCGCCACCCGTCGCGGTGGACATACCCGGGAAGTGGCCGTGCGTCCAGGTCCGCCCGCCGTCGAACGTCGTGGCGTAGCCCAGCACCTGGGCGCAGCCGGCGTCGACGCGACCCTCCTGGAAGACCGCGACGGCGTTCATCGGGTTGCTCGGGTTGACCGAGATCGACGGCTCGACCTGCGTGTCGGCCTGCTGAGACTGCTGCCGCGGCTTGAGGTCGTCGACGCCAGCCTGCGTGTCCCGGACGACGACCGGTCCGCGCGGGGCCGCGGAGGTCAAGCTCGCGCCCGTGACGGCGAGCACCGCTGCCGCACACCCGACAATCAGCATCCGCCTCATTGCGCACCTCCGCGACGTGTGATTCGACGATACGGCGGAAGCCGTCGGATGCGCCGGCGCGCGAGCGTCGAGTCGCGCACGGACGGCTCGTGACGTTTACGCTTCGCGGAATGACCGAGGCCTCGCTGTCGCCGGCGGCACCGACCGACGACGCGCCACGTGTCCGCCGGCGAGGACCGTTGTCGCGGGTGTTCCGCTGGTTGCTCGCGTTGTGGGTCCTCGCCGCGCTCCTCGTGCTTGCCGGCTTGGTCGCGATGCAGCTGGCCGGCTGGAAGCTGCACATCATCGAGTCGGACAGCATGGCGCCGACGGTGCCGCGCGACTCGCTCGTCGCGGTCTCTCCGGTGTCCGCCGACGAGATCGGCGTCGGCGACATCGTCATCTTCCGCGACCCGCTCGACCGCGACCGCTTCGTCATGGACCGCGTCGTCAGCATGACCAGCGAGCCCGGCGCCCAGGCACTGCAGACCAAGGGCGACGCCAACGCCGAACCGGATCCCGAGCTCGTGTCCGCGTCGAGCGTCGAGGGACGGCTGCGACTGCACGTGCGCTACGCCGGACGCCTCGCCCGGCACGTCGGCGAGCCCGCAGGCATCGCGGTGCTGGTCGGCGTACCGGTTGTGCTGCTGCTGCTCAGCGAGATCGCCGCGCGGCGCTACCGGCGACGCAAGGCGCGCGCGGCCGAGCAGGTCACGGCCGCGCAACCGCCGCTGCCCCCGCCCGTCTCACCGATCGAGAGTGTCATCGACGTCGACGCGCCCGCCGACGAGGAGCTGGGCGTTGACGCGGGTGCCGCAGAGGAAGAGCCGGCCGCAGCGACCGACGTGACCGAGACCGACGTCACCGGCACCGACGGCACTGAGACGCGCGTCGAGCCGGAACCGCCGTACGAGTCGTCGGTCGACGCCGTCCCGGACGACACGCCCGCGCGCGAGGCCGATGCACAGCGCGAGCAGCTTGCGCGCGCCATGCAGCGCGCGGACTCGACAAAGGCGCACGACCTGCTTGCGCAGTGGCGCGCCGAGACCGAGCAGCGCATCCAAGCCGCGCGGCAGCATGCGCACGAGCTGCTGCCGCATCCGGACGCGGACGCGGGCGCGGCGCCGGCTCCACCTGCGCCGACGCCGGCCGAGCGACCGTCCGCCACCAAGCCCGCGCGCAAGCGCGCGTCGCGTCGCAAGGCGGCGACTCGCGACTCGACTTGAGGCGCCAATGCCGGTTGCGGACCGGCATCCGCGCCTTATCTCGACGCGGCCAGGTGCTCGAGATGCGGGACGACGCTCAGGGGTTCCGGCCGGGCTGCGGTTTGTGCGGCAAGGCGGCGCGCGGCCGCGCGGATGCTGTCGTCCTCCAGCGCCCGGCGGAGCGCTGCCTCGACCTGGTCGGCGCTGACCCGCTCGTCGCGCAGGGCAATGCCAGCCCCTGACCTCTCCAGCGCGTCGGCGTTGAGGAACTGGTCGGCTCCTTGGGGCATCACGACATGGGGCAGGCCGTGCACGGCGGCTCCCATGAGCGCGCCGGCACCACCGTGGCTGACCACCGCGGTGGCGCGCGGCAGGATCTCGGACTGCGGGACGTAGCGCGCCACGTGCACGTTGGGCGGCGGCTCGCCGAGTGCGGCCCCGTCACCCATCGGGCCGATCGTCACGACGACGTCTACGTCGCAGCGCGCGGCGCCGGCGATGGCCGCGCGGAAGACGTCAAGATCGCCGAAGAACACCGTGCCGAGCGTGAGGTAGACGAGCCGCCGCCCCGTTGATGCGGGCACTGGATCGACGTCTCCCGGGGGCGGCGACTCGTACGGCACGTAGCGCATCGGCAGCACCTGCGCGAACTCGCGCAGCCACGGCGTCTGCAGGGACGCCGGACACACGTCGACGAATGGATGGCTGCGCATGCCGGCATCCGCCGGCGGCTCGAGTCCGGCGCGGCGCCAGGCGTCGGCAGCCCGCATGGCGCCGTAGTCGGTGAACTCCGGCCGGCGCGCCGGCCCCCAGCTCACGAGTGCGGCCGGCACGTCGCGCGCCGCTGCTGCGATCGGCGCGCCGAACTCCGTCACCTCGAAGAGCAGCAGGTCCGCGCCGTTGGCATCGATCTCGGCGATCAGGTCGTCTGCGACCTGCGGAGCGATGACGGTCGCGAACATGGCCAGCCCGCGATACCAGAACTGTTGCTTCGGCAGGTCGGTGTACTCCGGGAACCGGGCGGCCGTCTCCCGCTGCGCCTCGTCCATCGACGGACCCGACGAAACCATGGGCAGTCCCGCTGCGGCGACCTGCGGCGCGGCCGACTCTCCGGTCGCCACCACGACCTCGTGCCCGGCGTCGCGTAGCGCGCGGGCGAGCGGCACCATGGGGTGCAAGTGGCCGAACCCCGGACGACAACAGATGAGAACGCGCAAACCAGCCTCCTCACGACGTCGGCGGATGATGCCACCGGTTGTCTCCCCGCCCGTAGCAAGATCGCTCCGTGCCGCACCTCGTCGCGCCCGTCACGCCCGACCGATGGGCGGATTTCTCCGACCTCTTCACGCGGCGCGGACCGCGCGGCGGCAGCCCGATCACCGCGGGGTGCCAGTGCATGTGGTGGCGCCAACGAACAGGAAACGCAACGGCGAACGAGGCGGCGATGCGCGGCATCGTCGGGTCCGGGCGCGTCCCCGGGCTTCTCGCCTACGACGGGAACGGCCTTGCCGTCGGCTGGGTGTCCGTCGCCGCGCGCGAGGACTACGGCCAGCTGATGCGGTCGCGCCACTACGGTCCGCGCGACACGGACACCGGGGTGTGGGCGATCGTGTGCTTCTACGTCGACCCTCGGCACAAGCGCCAAGGCGTGGCGACCGAGCTGCTCGATGCCGCGATCGCGCACGCGCGGCAGCGCGGCGCCGCTGCGGTCGAGGCGTACGTCTCGGATGCCGGCGACTACATGGGGCGGCTGGCCGACTTCACCGCTCGCGGCTTCGTGGCGACACGCGTAGCTGGGAAACGCACCGTTGTCCGGCTGTCCGTGTCCTAGGCCCCGGTCCTTGCGGTTTGCAACGAGACCAGCAACACTTCTGTCAATGACCTTTCCACAACGATGGGACGCAGTCATGCCCGAGACCGCAGAGCACGACGTAGCGACCGAGAACGGCATCGGCAGGCGGATCCGGGAGCTCCGGCAGCACCGCGGCCTGTCGCAGACCGACGTCGCAACCGGCGGACTGTCCGCGAGCTACCTCTCGCTCATCGAGTCGGGTAAGCGCCCAGCGACGCCACAGGCGATCTCGATCCTGGCGGACCGGCTCGGGTGCTCGCCGGAGTACCTGAACGCGGGCGCCGGCGCGAACGCCGCGCGTGAGGAAGAGCTGGAGCTGCAGTACGCCGAGCTGGCACTCCGCTCCGGGGAGGGGGTAGAGGCCGAGAGCCGCTTCCGCAAGTTGATCGACGCGGTGCCGGCGGGCCCGACGCGGCGAGCTGCGGAATGGGGTGTCGCGCGCGCCCTGGAGGCGCAGGGGCGGCTGGAGGAGGCGATCGGCGCGTACGAAGGGCTCCGCGAGCGCGCCGTGGCGAACCCCGCGTCCGAGGAGTACCTGCGCACCGTGATCGCCTTGACCAGGTGCTACCGAGAGCACGGCGACCTGCACCGCAGTGTCGACGTGGGGGAGGCGGCGCTCGACCGGGTCACCGCCCTCGGCCTCGGTGGCACCGAGGCGGAGGTCGAGCTGGTCTGTTCGGTCGCGGGGTCCTACTACCAGCGTGGCGACCTCGCCCGCGCGCATTACCTCCTCGAGCGGGCGCTCAAGCACGGCGAACGGCTCGGCACGCGCGAAGCGCGCGGGTCGGCGTACTGGAATGCCAGCCTCGTTGCGCACGAGAACGGCCAGACGGGCGAAGCGGTGGAGCTTGCCGGTCGCGCCGTCGCATTGTTTGCCGAGGGTGAGGACGTCCGGCCGTTGGCGCGGGTGCGCACGGCGTATGCGTGGCTGCTGCTGCGCGAGGTGCCGCCCGCGCCGGTGCGCGCGCTAGAGATGCTCGAGCGGTCTGCGGGGGAGCTCGCCGACGTCGGCAGCGCGACGGACGTCGGGTACTGCCACACCGAGATGGCACGAGCGCAGCTGCTCCTGGGCGACCTGGCGAAAGCGCAGCGATCCGCAGAGACGGCGCTCGAGCACTTGGGCGAGGAGTCTCGTCTGGAGCGAGCCAGCGCGCTGAGTGTGTTGGCCGCAACCGCGGTGACCGCAGGCGATGCCGACCGGGCGCGGGAGCTACTCGACCAGGCGACCGAGGACCTGACGGCGATGGGCGCGACACGTCACGCCGCGACCGCGTGGCGCGAGCTGTCGGAGCTGCTGGACCGGACCGGACGCAGTCGTGCCGCGCACGATGCCGCCCACCGCGCGCTCGACGCAGCGGGTGTCCCGCAACCCGTTCTGAAGTTGGGCGATGCCGCGCCCGTCACGCGTACAAGAGCCAGGAGCGCGCGCGTCAGGTCCTGAGCTGAGGCACGAGCCAAACACCGGTCACGAGCCGGGGCGTCAGCGAGCGATTGGGTGTCCGTTCTGCGGCGATGGCGTCGGCGGGTCGACGCAAACGGGCGGGAGGCTCGGGAGGTCGCGAACGCAGACGAAGTGCTCGTTCTCTTGCTGCGGTCGGCGGCGCACGTACGCGCCACGATGATCGTCTCCCACTTGCGCCATCGGCCGCGCCGGGCTTGCGGAACGCGGGCTTGTCGCGCGCGCGTCAATGGCGGCACCGGTCGTTTCGAGCGACTGGCCGTCGTTACCGCGGCCGGAAAGCGGTGCAGGTGTGAGTGTGGCCATGCCGACCCGCGGGGGTGTGCTGGCGGCCGCAACCAATGAGTCGCCCGGCATTTGCAGGAGGAGAGCGAGCAAGATAACGGGAGCCCCGACGCCAACCGCGATCGCGGCACTGCGGGCGCGAAGAAGCCGCCGGGGGAGGCTCAGCAGCCAGGTCAGGATCGGCAGCGCGATCAGTCGCTGCAGCCGCTGACGCGCCCGATGTCGCGCGACTGCCAGCCGCACGGCTTCGCGCCGCTCGGCAGGAGCGCGCTCCATCCCACCGACGATCGCGCGCTGGTCGGCGGCCGACAGCCGGGCGAAGGCGGCCAAGGCGCGCTGGAACGCCAGCCGCGACTCAACCTCCGCGGCGACGTCCGTGCTGGAAGCGATCTCGGGAGGCTCCACGAGGGCGAGTCGTCGCGCGCGGCGGAGCGCGTCGCGGTGCAGGTTCTGTGCCACGGCGAGCGCCCATCGCAGCAGGTCGTCCGCGTCGGCGACGGGCAAGTGGCGGTCGAGCGCTCGGACCATGCACTCCGAAACGAGGTCCTCTGCCGTCGCGTGATCGATCCCGCGTCCGCGTAGCACCCGCAGCAGCCGGCGCGACACGTCCGGCCACAGCTCCTCGAGGCGGCTGGCTGTAATCAGGGGCGCCCTCACGCGTGAGTCCGTCGACAGCACATTCGCGGACTCACGGAGGCTCGCCATGCGGCTCGTTTCTGGGATTGCGGCAGCAATAACACTAGGCGCCCTCGTCGCCGCCGCTGCACCGGCCGTGGCAAGCGGCCGGGACGGCTTCGACGATCCCACCGCCTACTGCTACGAGGTTGGCGTCAACGTCGACCCCTACCACCCCAGTGCTGAGGTTTGCCCACCGCATCCCACGTTCGTGCTAGCCCGTTAGAGGGAATCGCGACTGACCAACGCGCGCGGCAAATGCCGCGCCTCCGACATCGGGCGGCTTCGCAGCGCCCGGTGCGCGACACCGGACGCCCCGTGACCCCGGGCGTCCGGTGCCGTGTCT
>JBHELW010000306.1:0-1089 GCA_046262915.1 Mycobacteriales bacterium
CTCCGCTGCCGAGCCGCGCGGCCTGCCCACCTCGGTCGCGTTCGGTGCGGTCGGCACCGCCGCCGGCGGGACGTTCAGCGCCACCTACGATCCCGACGGCAACCTGGCGACCGAGACCTACCCCAACGGCCTGGTGGCCACCTACACGCGCGACGCGACCGCCAGCCCGACGAAGCTTAGCTACGACAAGTCCGGCAGCCAGTGGCTGGTCTTCGAGGCTGCCGAGAGCGCGCACGGGCAGTGGCGGCGCGGCGCCAGCTCCATCTCCACGCAGGAGTACAGCTACGACGCCGCCGGCCGACTGTCGGAGGTGGCGGACACGCTCGGCTCGTGCAGCATGCGCCGCTACACCTACGATGCCGACTCGAACCGCATCAAGCGGGCATCGAAGGCGCCGCTGGCTGATCAAAGCTGCGACCGGGCGTCGCTCTACCCCGACCCGCCGCAGCGCAGCTACGCCTACGACGACGCGGACCGGCTGGTCGACGCCGGCTACGTCTACGACGCCTTCGGCCGCACCACGGACGTCCCGGCTGGCGACGCGGGCGGCGCCGCGCTCAAGGTCGGCTACTACGCCAACGACCTGGTACGCAGCCAGACCCAGTCCGGCACCACCCGCACCTGGACGCTGGACCCAGCGCGGCGGATGCGGCGGTGGACAGACGCGACGAGCACCGGGGTAGTCACCGCGGACAAGACCTACCACTACGCCGACGACTCCGACTCGCCGGCATGGTCGGCGGAGAACAGCGACGGTTCCGCCTGGCGGCGCAACGTCGAGGGCCCGGACGGGCTGCTTGCCGCGACCCAGGACAACGCCGGGACCACCGAGCTGCAGCTGGCGAACCTGCACGGCGATGTCGCCGCCACCGCGAGCGTGGACGCCGCCGCGGTCGGCCCGACCGCGACCTTCGACACCTCCGAGTTTGGCGAGCCGCGCGACCCGTCGGCCAAGCGCCGCTACGCGTGGCTCGGCGCGCACCAGCGCTCCGCAGACACGCTCGGCGCGCTGGTGCTGATGGGCGTGCGCCTCTACAACCCGGCGGTCGGGCGCTTCCTGCAGATCGACCCGGTCGAGGGCGGCAGCGC
>JBHELW010000307.1:0-1754 GCA_046262915.1 Mycobacteriales bacterium
GCTGGTGAGCTTCGACATGCTCGCCGCGAAAGCGCCGCAGACGGTGAACTCGTTCGTCTTCCTCGCCGGGAAGCACTACTTCGACGGCACGTTCTGCCACCGCATGACGACGTCGGGCATCTTCGTGCTGCAGTGCGGCGACCCGACGGGCA
Source organism: Mycobacteriales bacterium (assembly GCA_046262915.1). GTDB lineage: Bacteria > Actinomycetota > Actinomycetes > BP-191 > BP-191 > JBHELW01. The sequence continues at coordinate 153 of JBHELW010000307.1, forward strand.
CCGGCAGTGGCGGCCCCGGCTACACGTTCAAGGACGAGAACCTCAAGGGCGCGAAGTACCCGCGCGGCACGGTCGCGATGGCCAACTCCGGCCCCGGAACCAACGGCAGCCAGTTCTTCCTCGTCTACAAGGACACGCAGCTGCCGCCGAACTACACGGTGTTCGGCCGCATCACGGCGGGGCTGGACGTGCTCGACCGGATCGCGAAGCTCGGCGTCGATGACAAGAACGGCCCCGGCGACGGCGCGCCGAAGCAGCGCGTCTACCTCGAGAGCTTCACCGTCAAGACGTCGTAGCGCGACCCGAGGCGGGTCCGTCGACCGGGAACGCGACCCAGAACGTCGTGCCCTCACCGACGCGGCTGTCCACGCCGTAGCTCCCATCGTGGGCGGCGACGAGCCGCGCGACGATCGACAGTCCGAGTCCCGTGCCCGGCACGTGGCGTTGTCGGCTGCTCTGCGTCCGCGAGAAGCGCCGGAAGAGCACGTGCTGCTCGTTCTCCGGGATGCCGGCGCCGCGGTCGGTGACGAGGAAGTGCAGGGCGCCGTCGTCGTGCCGGACGCGGATCGACACCGTCGTCTGCGGGGGGGCGAACTTCACGGCGTTGCCGACGAGGTTGTCCAGGGTCTGGCGGAGCATCGCCGGGTCTGCCTTGAGGGTCGCCGGCGTACCGGGCGCGACGACGCTGTCGACGCGTACCTCCTTCTGCCCGGCGAGCAGCGCGAAGTCGTCGCGGAGGCGCGCGACGACGTCCGCGACGTCGATCTCCTCGACCTGCGGCTCGACCGCGGACTTCTGCAGCTTCTCGTCGACGAGCAACATCGTTGCGAACGTCTCGACCCGGGTGACCGCGGCCTCGACCGCGTTGAGCGACGCGTTGACCTGGCTGGTGCGCATCTTGACGAGGTTGTTGCGCAGTAGCGAGATCTGCCCTTTGACGACAGTGATTGGTGCGCGGATGTCGTGACGCGCGGCGTCGGCGACGTCGCTGCGCCGCTGCTCTTCCTCGCGGACCCGCTCGCGCACGCGGGACAGGGCGACGGCGAGTGCAGCATGGGCCGCGAGCTCGTTGAGGAGCGCCTCGTCGCGCGCGTCGAACGGCGCGCCGTCGGCCGCGTTGGCAACGGCGAGGCGCCCGCTCACGCCGTCGCCGATGACGATCGGCACGGACAGGACGGGCCCGACGCCCGGCAGGCCGCGGCCCAGCCGCGCGTAGCGCGGGTCGGCACCCGCGTCGACCGCGCGGATCGCATCGCTGCGGTGGAGCACGGGGTCGAGCGCGTCGGCAAGGGTCGGCAGCGCGTCGGCGAACGCAGCAGCCGCCGCGTTGTGCGCGACGTCCGGCGATTCGAGACCGTCGGCCGCGTCGACGAGGACAAGGGAGTAGGTCGCCTCGCACAACGTCGCCGCCTCGTCGACGACCCGCTGCAGCACCTCGGTCCCAGCCTCCGCGACGAGCAGCTCGCGGGCCAGCGCGTTGAGCCGACGCAGCCGGAACGCGGCGCGCACGTCGCGCGTGACGTCGTGCAGCACGCTGACCGCGACCGGCGGCGTGCCCGGGATCAGCCAGGAGCGGGCGTCGAGCACCCCGCCGTAGCGTCC
>JBHELW010000308.1:0-4885 GCA_046262915.1 Mycobacteriales bacterium
CCCAGGTTGACGAGCCGGCCCTCGGCGAGCAGCAGCAGCCGCCGACCGTCGGCCATGACGTACTCGTCGGTCTGGTGGCGGATCTTCTCGCGCTTCTCGACGCAGTTCTCCTCGAGCCACTTGACGTCGATCTCGATGTCGAAGTGGCCGGAGTTCGCGAAGATCGCGCCGTCCTTCATGACGTTGAAGTGCTCCGCGCGCAGCACGTCGCGGTTGCCGGTGACCGTCACGAAGACGTCGCCGATGCGCGCGGCCTCGAGCATCGGCATGACACGCAGGCCCTGCATCTTCGCGTCGAGTGCCTTGGTCGGGTCGATCTCGGTGACGATGACGTTGGCGCCCATGCCGCGCGCGCGGTCGGAGACACCCTTGCCGCAGAAGCCGTACCCGGCGACGACGACCGTCTTCCCCGCGATCAGCGTGTTGGTCGCGCGGAAGATCGCGTCCATCGTCGACTGACCGGTGCCATAGCGGTTGTCAAACATGTGCTTGGTGTCCGTGTCGTTCACCGCGATCATCGGGAACTTCAGCGCGCCGTCCTTCGCCATCTGCTTCAGCCGGATGACGCCCGTCGTGGTCTCCTCGCACCCCGCCTTGACGCCGTCGAGCAGCTCGGTGCGCGCGGTGTGCAGCTGGTTGACGAGGTCGCAGCCGTCGTCGAAGACGAAGTGCGGCGCGCTGTCCAACGCCGCGTTGATGTGCGCGTAATAGCCGTCGCGGTCGACCGCGTTGCGCGCGTAGACCGAGATCCCGTACTCATGGACCAACGCAGCCGCCGTGTCGTCCTGCGTCGACAGCGGGTTCGACGCGCACAGGTGCAGCTTGGCGCCGCCGGCCTGCAGCGCGCGCATCAGGTTGGCCGTTTCCGTCGTGACATGCATGCACGCCGCGATCCGTGCGCCCTCGAAGGGCCGCTCCTTCTCGAAGCGCTCCTTGATCTGCCGGACGACGGGCATCGACCGCTCGGCCCACTCGATCCGCTTCTTGCCCTGAGCGGCAAGCGAGGCGTCGGCGATGTCGTGCTTGGGCAGGTCGGCCATGGTGCGATTCTCCTGTGGTCGGCGGGTGTCTGCCCACCCTGGCAGCGCCGAAGCCGGGCGTCAACCAAATCTGACAGTTTTGTGTCAGAATGGTCCCATGGCCGCCCCACCACGTCAGCTGCTCGAGCGACTGCGGGCCCGCACGCAAGCCGCACCCGGCACCCGGCTCGCCATCGGCGACGCCGCGGCGCGGCTCGGCACGACGCCGCGGATGCTGCGCTACCGCGAGCTCGCTGGCCTGCTCCCGACCCGCCGGCGCGGTGCCGGCCATCGCATCTACGGCGAGCGGGAGCTGCTCGCGGCGGCCTGCGCCGCGGAGCTCGAGGCGCGCTACGGCGTTTCGCCGAAGACGCTCGGCTTCGCCCTGCGGGCCGCTGCCGACCCGGAAGTCGCGGCCGACGTGCGGTTGCTCGGCGCCCTGGCGCACGGGGCCGCCCCAACGCCGATCGCGGCGCTGGACTTCGAGGCGCAGAAGGCGCGGCGTCTGCTGCACCTGCGCGAGGAGCGCGGATGACGGTCGTGCGCGCCGTGACTGCGGAGGACACGCGACCGCTCCGGCAGCGCGTCCTGCGCCCGCACCAGACGCTCGCCGACCTCGCGCACTCGGACGACGTCTCGGCCACGTACTTCGCGGCCTACGACGAGAGCGGCCGGCTGGTTGCCTGCGCCTCGGTCCGACCGGAGCCGTTCCCGGGCGAGAGCGAGTCCGCATCCTGGCGGCTGCGCGGTATGGCGAGCGAGCCGGACGTGCGCGGGCAGGGCTACGGCGCAGCGGTGCTCGCCGCGGTCGTCGCGCATGCGCGGGCGCAGGGCGCGGCCGAGGTGTGGTGCACCGCGCGGGTCACCGCCCGCGACTTCTACGGGCGGCATGGCTTCGTCCCGGCGAGCGATGTCTGGGCGGACCCCGCCTACGTCGGCCCGCACCTGCACATGCGGCGGCCGCTCTCGCCGTAACGCTTCTGGAACGCACGCCTGCCGACAATGGCCGCGTGACATCGAGGCGGCGCACCCTGCTCGCCACGTCGACGTTGCTGGTCGCTGCGGTGTGCGCGGCGGCTGCGGTCGCGCTGCGCCTCGCCCGCCCCGACCTGCCCGGCGAGGATTCCGCGCTCGGCCAAAGCATCGGTGGGCTCGCGTACCTGCTTGCGGCCATGGTCGGCTGGCTGCTCGCCACCCGGCGGCCACACAACCCCCTCGGCTGGATCCTCGTGGCCTTCGGCGCGGAGTCGGCCGTCTTCTTCCTCTGCAGCCAATACGCCTCCGCTGGCCTGGGCGATCGCTGGTCGCTCCCGCACGTCCAGACGGTTGCCTGGCTCGCGCAGGGACAGCTGGTGGGCGATCCCGTCCTGATGTCGACGCTGCTCGCGCTGTTTCCGGACGGGCGGCTCGTCTCTCCGCGCTGGCGACCGTTCTGGCCCCTGGCTTGGGCGGCGGCGCTCACCGGTGCATTCGGGTACGCGCTGGCGCCCGGCCGGCTGTCCTCCGTGGAGTCCGTCAACAACCCCTATGCCGCGGGCGGCGCCACCGGTCACGTCGCAGAGATCTGTCGCGCGGTCGCCGGCGTCGCCCTCATCGTGCTGTTCATCGTTGCAGCCGCGTCGCTCGTCGTGCGGTGGCGGCGCCGGCGCGGCGTCGAGAGGCAGCAGATCAAGTGGCTGTTGCTGGCCGCGTCGACGATCATCGCCGTGTTCGTTTTGGCTCTGATCGACGCCGCCAGCGCCTTCCGCCTCAGCGACCAGCTCGCGTTCGTCTTGTTCACCCTCGCTCTCGCCGGGATGCCGGTGGCGATCGGGGTCGCGGTGATGAAGTACCGGCTGTATGACATCGACCGCATCGTCAGCCGGGCACTGGTCTACGCCGTGGTGACCGCGGCGCTCGCTGCGGTCTACCTCGTCGCCGTCCTCGTGCTGCAGGCCGTGCTGGCGCCGGTCACCAGCGGCTCGAGCGTCGCGGTCGCCGCGTCGACGCTCGCGGCCGCGGCCGCGTTCCGACCGCTGCGCCACCGCGTGCAGCGCACCGTCGACCGCCGGTTCAACCGGCAGCGCTACAACGCGGCGCGCACCGTCGAGGCGTTCGCCACTCGGCTGCGCGACCAGGTCGACTTGGACACGCTCACCGCCGACCTCGTCGGCGTCGTGCGCGCCACGGTCGCACCGGCGAGTGTGTCGGTCTGGCTGCGCGGCGCGTCGGCTCAGCGCGCGACGTAGACATCCGGCTCGAGGTAGACGACCCGGGCGATCGGGACCGCGGCCCGGAGGCGTTGCTCCGCGGCATCGATGGCGCGCGCGACCGCCGCGGCGGACCCGACGCGCCCAAGCTCGACTTTCGCGGCGACCAGCAGCTCGTCCGGTCCGAGGTGCAGCGTGCGCAGATGGATGACGCGCGTGACATCTGCCCCGTCGCACAGTGCATCCGCGATCATCGCGACCTGCGCGGGGCTTGCCCCTTCGCCGACGAGCAGGCTTTGCATCTCGATGGCGAGCACGACCGCGACCGCGGCGAGGAGCGCGCTGATCGCGAGCGTCCCGACCGCGTCCCACCCGGCGTCTCCCGTGAGGAGTGTCAGGGTGACGCCGAGCGCCGCGAAGACGAGCCCGACGAGCGCCGCCGCATCCTCCAGCAGCACGACGGCGAGCTCCGGCGACTTCGTGTGGCGAATGAAAGCGGCCCACGAGTCGCCTTGCTTGAGCGGCCGGGCCTCGCGGGTCGCCGTGCGGAGCGAGAACGACTCGAGGACGATCGCGAGTGCGAGAACGCCGAGCGCGATGCCCGCAGAGTCGACCTCGTGCGGGTGGTGCAGCTTCTCAAGCCCTTCGTACAGCGCGAACAGCGACCCCAGCGCGAAGAGCACAAGAGCGACGACGAACGCCCAGAAGTAGCGCGCCATCCCGTGGCCGAACGGGTGCTGCTGGTCGGGAGCGCGCGCCGCGCGGCGCGCGCCGAAGAGCAGCAGTCCCTGGTTGCCGCTGTCGGCAAGGGAGTGCGCGCCCTCGGCGAGCATCGAACCTGACCCCGTCACGGCAAAGGCAATGAACTTGGCGAGCGCGATGCCGAGGTTGGCGGCGAGCGCGGCTACAACCGCACGTCGGCCGCCGGCGGAGCTCACCGCGCGTCGGGCGCGAGCCGAATGCGTGCCTTCAGCGTGTCGATGGCCGTGACCGGCGTGGGGTCGACGCCGCGCAGGAAGGCGAGGTAGACCGAGGCGAAGTCGGCCAGCGCGATGAGCGACGCGATCCGCTCGAGTGCCGAGGCACCCTCGGCACTCGCCTCCGACACCGCGACGCCGCGCTCCTCCGCCATCTCGCGCACGACCGTCGCCCGCCGCGCGACCGCGGGGTGCTCCTCGACGTCGCGGAGAAGGACGAGGCGCGTCACCTGATCGCTCGCGGACGCGTCCGCGCCGTTGTCGGGCGGAGTGCGCCCGGCGTCCAACCCAACGACCTGGTTGTGCGCGGCCTCCGGCAGCTCGCCGTAGACCGCGAGGATTTTCGCGTTCTCCGCGAGCTGACACGCAAAGCGGTAGGCCGCCACGCCGGCGAGCGGCGTGCTGCCCCAGACGACCGGCCACGCGCCGGCCAGCTCGGTTGCCAGCGTCTTCGCCGGGTTGACGAACGCGTCGCGGTCGACGCGGTATCGCTCGGTCAGCGCGTAGAGCAGATCGGCCGCCTGCTCGAGCACGTCAGCCGGCGCATGCAAGACACCCAACCGATCGCCGACGACGAGCAGCGGCGCGACGAGCGACCACAGGCTGGCGCGCGGCGCGAGCCCACCAGGTACGGCGAACCGCGGTGCCCGCGCGGCGGTTGCCCGCTCCCAGAGCGCGGAGTCAGTGGCGCCGACGGCGA
>JBHELW010000309.1:0-6800 GCA_046262915.1 Mycobacteriales bacterium
CGAACGTCGAAGGGTCGAGATGAAGTTGCCCGAGCGTGTCGTCATGGAACCGCCCGTCGCCGTCGTGCGCCGGGCCAGCACCGAGCCGACGTTGGTTGCCGAGCTGCGCTCCAGCGCGCTGCTCTTCGGCCTCGCGATCACTGTGACCGCGGGGACCGTCGGCGCCACGCAGTTCGCCCTCAAGCTCCTCGCCTGAACTGTGCCTGATTCCCCGCCTGGGGCCCGAACCCCAGGCTCCTCCGCGAAGCGGGGCCCCAACCCCGCCGCGGCGGTGCCGGCGGAGGAGCGGCACATCCCGGTCCTGCGCGACCGGGTGGTCGCGCTGCTGCGCCCACCGCTGGCCGCGCGCGGCGACAACGCGGTCCTCGTCGATGCGACGCTCGGGCTGGCCGGGCACGCGGCGGCACTCCTCGCCGTAGTCCCGCAGCACGCGCGCGAGCTCGTCGGCGGAGTAGGTGTTGACGACGTCCGCCGCGGTCCGTCCGGCCGACGGGTCCATGCGCATGTCGAGCGACACGTCGTGGGCGTAGGAGAAGCCCCGCGTCGCCTCGTCGAGCTGCAGCGACGACACGCCGAGGTCGAACAGGATCGCGTCCGCGCGGTCGATGCCGAGGCGCGCGAGGACAGCCGCGAGTTCGTCGAACACCGCATGCACCAGGTGGACGCGGTCGCCGTACTCCGCGAGCCGCTCGCCGGCGGCGATCAGCGCCTGCGGGTCACGGTCGATACCGACGAGGCGCCCCGGGGCTACGGCCAGCAGTGCCGCCGCGTGCCCGGCGAGCCCGAGCGTCGCATCGACGAGGACCGCGTCGTCGCCGCGCGCGGCCAGCGGCGGGCGCAGCAGCGCGACCACCCGGTCGCGCAGGACCGGGATGTGCCGCTCCTCCGCCGACACCGCCGCGGCGGGGTTGGGGCCCCGCTTCGCGGAGGAGCCTGGGGCTGGGGCCCCAGGCGGGAAATCAGACACAGTTCAGGCGAGGAGCTTGAGGGCGAACTGCGTGGCGCCGACGGTCCCCGCGGTCACAGTGATCGCGAGGCCGAAGAGCAGCGCGCTCGAGCGCAGCTCGGCGACCAACGTCGGCTCGGTGCTGGCCCGACGCACGACGGCGACGGGCGGTTCCATGACGACACGCTCGGGCAACTTCATCTCGACCCTTCGACGTTCGCGGCGTCGGCTCGCGGACCGACGGTGTGCTGACGGGCAGTGGGTGGGCTGGCGGGCGGTTCGGCGTACCGCCAGGTCATCTGCCCCGGGGCCGGGGAAGGTGCCCCGGGGCCGATGACCTCGCCGTACGCGCAGCAGGCCAGGTGGCGCTGTCACAGAACGCCGGGCAGCACCTCCTCCGCCAAGTCCGAGTAGGCCGACTCGCGGTCAGTGAGGTAGGCCTCCCAGGCGGCGGCGTCCCAGACTTCGATGCGGGTGTTAGCGCCGATGACGACGCAGTCGCGGCGCAGACCCGCGTAGTCGCGGAGGCCCTGCGGAACGGTGATCCGGCCCTGCTTGTCCGGCGTCTCAGCCGACGCGGAGGAGAAAAGGACGCGACCGAAGTCGCGCAGCGCCTTGGCGGTCACTGGTGCCTCGCGCAGGGCTGCGGTGATGCGCTCGAACTCCGCAGTCGGGAAGACGTAGAGGCAGCGCTCTTGGCCCTTGGTGACGACGACGCCGTCGGCGAGCTCGTCGCGGAACTTGGCGGGCAGGAACAGCCGGCCCTTCTCGTCGAGACGGGGCGCGTGCGTGCCGAGGAACATCGCTCGCCCGCCTCCCCCTTCTCCACGGAGCGCCACTGTACTCCACTTCGCTCCACCGTCAACGATGTCGGCTCCACCTGACGACCACTTGAGGGTCGTTTTTGGCTGACGCTCGCGAGCTAGCGGTGCAGGACGCCCAGAACGGTGTGCCGGTGGCTGGCCGGCACCACGCGCTGCGTGATCAGCCGGTCGATCGCGCGGCCGGCCGCCTCGGCCGCCCGCCACGGCAGGCGACGGGCGATGTCCGGAGCGCGTCCCCACACGACGTACGACGCGGTAAGCACCAGGGTCGACACAAGGTCGGCGGTGGTGAGCGCGACCTGTGTGAACCCCGCGTCGCGAGCCAGCGCACGCAGCTCTGCCGCGGTGAAGACGTGCAGGTTCGCGGCCATCGACGCGAGCTCCCAGTAGTGCGCCTCCGGCGTGAGGTCGTGGTTGCGGAGCATCCGCAAGAGCACGCGCACGAGTGCCGCGCCGTGGCGTTCCACCACGGGCGTCGGCTCCGACAGCAAGACGACTGCGCCCGCGGGCTGCAGCACGCGACGCCACTCCCCCAGCGCGCCGGCGACGTCGGGCAGGTGATGCAGCACGCCACGCGCGACGACGAGGTCCACTGAGCCGTCGGCGAGCGGCAGCCGCGTGGCGTCGCCATGCACCAGCGGGTACGCGCCGGCGATGCGCGCCCGCTCCAGCATCCCGGCGGAGAGGTCTACGCCGACGACTCGCGTCTCCGGCGCGGCGCGACGCAGTCCCGCGGCGAGGTAGCCGGTGCCGCAGCCCACGTCGAGCACCCACTCGCCGGCGCGGAGTGGCCGGCCGAGGAGCTCCTCGACCTCACCTCGCGCGCGTCGCGCCGTGCGCGCGTCGTGGACGATCGCGAAGCGTTCGTCGTAGTAGTGGCACTCGTGGTCGTGGAAGACGCGGTTGACGCCGACTGCGTCGAGCTCGCCGTCAGCCATGCGCGCGGCGTTCCGTCTCCGTGGCAGCAGCCGCCGTACCGTGAGCGTGATGCTGGTGCTGGCGAGTCGGGTCGTGCATCTCGCGCACGGTAGCGGCGGGCTGCGCATCCACACGCTGCACGCGTTCGTCTACACGCCGATGATCGGCTACCTCACCTGGCGCATGGCGCGGGAGTGGCGCTCGCAGCACCGCGCCCACGAGCGGACGACAGCGCGGGAGTCGGGCGCGACGTTGGTGCCGGCCGTCGCCATCGCTTCGGCGGCAAGCGCATCGCTGCACGCGCTCGTCGCGCCGGAACACTTCGGCGAGAGCTGGCTCTACGGCGCGTTCTTCGTTGCGGTGACGCTGTTCCAGCTGCGCTGGGCTGTCGCCATCCTGCGGCAACCGCAACGCACGCTGTTGTGGGTCGGCGCCGTCGCGAATGCCGCGATCGCCGCGGTCTGGCTCTATACACGCACCCGCGGGATCCCGTTCGGCCCCGAGACCGGCCGGGTCGAGGGCGTCGGGATCGTTGACGTGTTGGCAACGACGTACGAGCTCGCGGTCGTCGCCCTGGCGCTGGCGTTGTTACGTCGGGATGCCGATGCGCTCACGCGCGCTGACGTCTGGTCGCGCTGGAGCCGCCCCGCACGGGCGACGCTGCTCGGCGTACTCGTGCTGACGGCGACCGGCGCCGCCCTCGCCGGGCACGGCTGACACTTCGGTGCCGCGGCTCACTTAGGTCCGGGTCGGGAAGACTGCATCATCGGCAGCCCGAGCGGTCGCCCAACCGCCGCAGGCCGGCCCTGTCCCCAGATTGGAAGTGGCTGACGGTGGTTGGACTGGTACCGCCATACATGAGTTGCCGACGATCGCCGGTGTGCTCCAACCCGATGACATGGCCCCACTCATGGAGCAGCGTCGCGCCTAGGCTGTCCGGGCCATCGAAGCCGGCGCGCATCGCGCCTTGCCGCAACCCGATCTCGCCACTGACGTAGACGTCATGTCCGTTCACCGACGCGAGATCTGGCTCCCCGTATCCGAGAGCGTCGCCGGTGAGCGGCACAAGGGACTGGTCGGTTGGCGAGAACCATCCAATGAGTACTGGCCTGCGGTTACCTGGCCCAGTTGAGCCACGTCCACTGCCGCCGGTGACGGCTTCGCCGGTGGTCCCCCCGAACTGGATCGTCATGGATGTCGCAGCTCCAACCTCGGACGCTGCCGCCAAAACCGTCTGGAGAGCTCCCTGTGGTGCGCCGCGCAGATTGACGACGTACGTGATGGGGAGGCACGGATCCCAACGAACCGGGTCGCCTGCTCGTGTCGTAATCGAGAACCTGTACGGGGGTGGTCGCGAGGACACGATCAGAAGCGCGACCGCAGAGACGACGGCGGCGGTCACCGCCGTCCACGTCACCGCACCGCGTGTCCGCGGCAACGCAATCACAGCGCGACTACATCCACGCGCGTTGGCGGGCTAGTCGCAACGTCCGCGGCTATGACGTCATTCGTCTGAATCGTCGCCGCTGTAGGCCTCGAGAAGTTCCTTCCGCAACAGGTCCGTCCGGACTGTCAGCGCGCCAAGGAGCTCCTCCTCGTCGAGCCCCGGCGTTGTCCGAAAGGCCCAGACGGCATCACCATCCTGGTCAACACAGCGAATCAGCGCGATCGCTGATACGGGCGACCACCCGTCGGGAAGTGGGTGCAGCCTCATCCCCCGAAGGACATCTGCTGCTGGGACCCGTTCGTCGCCTGTCATGGCGCCATTCTCTGCGGGCAACGTCCTCAGGCCGCAACAGCGAGGATGGGCTAGTGACCGCGAAGCGGCTTGTATCGCGCTTGAAGGCACTCGACGAAGGCGTGATGCGCCATCGCATCGCGCGACCGCTCCTCGGCGGGGCCCGCGCCCCCCGCGCAGCCCGTCACGACGACGGCGCGCCCCGACCCATCGCGCCCTCTCCGGAAGCCGCAAGGGATGCGTGCCTCGCTATCGCACGCGCCGAGATATCGCGGCGCATGACGGCCCTGCGCCGGCTTCGAAGGTTCTCGTCCGCGCTCATCACCCGAACGCTCTACGACGCAGCAGTCGACTGGCGGGTCGCGGAGCGTTCAGCGGAGCGTTCAGCGGGGCCGCGTGACGACGAGAACTTCGTCCTATGGAATTGCGTGCTGGCAACGATTGACGACTACCCGGATGTGGAACTCGCGCAGTTCGCCGACCGCGGCGTCCTTCCGAGAGGCTTCTGGTGGCGGGTGGAGAAGCGCCTGCGCCGCGCCAAGTGACTGATGGCTCAGTACGGCGGACGACGACGAGACGTCGGCAGCTTCGCGATTCGCAATCACCCCTAGCCGGGGGTCTCCGGTCCACTCTCGTCTGCGTTGGAACCGTCGGGTGGGCGCCTTCGCTGCCGCTCGTCCGCCGCGATTACAACGAATGCCGCGGCCAAGAGGATGACCATCGCGATGGCGCCCATCACCTGAGGAAGCCAGGTAATCGCCGCGAACATCCCAAGGAGAATCGCGCCGTAGGAAGCGCGACCTCGACGTGACCAAGCCGCTGGTCGGGGACGACGAGTCCGTTCAGCAATAGGGCGCCGGTCCAGAGACTCACGGCCAAGGACAGCTTCATCCAAGCGTCTTGCGCGGTCGAGCAGGCGCTTGAATTCGCCGGTCACGATCGGCCTAACCGCGGGCGTTGGGCGGCGATGAACTAGTCATCCGACTTCGGCTGCCGCGCCGCCTCGCCATCGCCCAGTATGCGTGTTCGTGTTGCCGTTGGTGGTACTTGCGTGGACCGGGATTGCCCACCGCGTCTTCGTGCTGGATGCGCTGCGGCGTCGTCACGAGAGTGCTTCGATCGCGTTGCGGACCGGCTCGGACGCAGCACGAAGCACCGCGATATCAACGGTGCCAAACTCGCCAACCAGGGTCAGGATCTCGGTGTCGCCACTGACGCTGAGGCGCTCGAGCCAGCTCGGACGCCGACTACCGACGATCTCGCCGTCACTGAACCGGCTTGGGCGGGTCGACCGAAAACGCGGTCGCACGATCACGTCTTTGCCTTCGACAACCAGAAATGCTTGCCGCCAGCGCGTCGTGGGTTCGCTTAGTAGCCGCCAGGAGCAATCCCAGGGCGGCAACGAGTCTGCGGCATCTAGTGTCGCCGCGCGTCTGCGTGCTACGAAAGCGAGCACCCCGGCCGCGGCGACACCAATGAGTGACTCCGCAACCAACTCGACACCAGACCCGCCAAACGCCAACGCAGCAAACACGAATCCCAATGACCATCGCAGCCAGAGAAAGACGTAGTTCGTGAAGCGGTCGGGCCGGCGCAAGGGGCGCTCCCTTCCGGTCCGTAGACGGCCGATCGACGCTCCGGTAGCGTCGCCCGTGGTGTCGACGGGGTTGGAGATCGCCGTGAACTTCCGTTTCGAGTGTGCCCGGTGCCGTGAGGAGCACTCCGGACGACGGCTGCTCATCGAGCAGAACGCGACCGACGACTCCGGCCTGCAGACTGTGGTCGAGAAGCGCTGGACACTCTGCCCGCCGTGCGCCGAAGCGATCATGGCGCTGGTCGGCGAGGTCTCACCGTGGCACTCCGACTCGCGCACCGTCGTGCTGCCGGACAGCTACGACGAGCCTGTGGTTCGGGTCTTCGCGCTCTCTCGCTAGCGCACGCCGGAGTAGCTAGACGCCGCGGGGGGCGGCACACACATGGGACGCTTGGCTGGCTGGTGCTACGACCATCGTCGTCGCGTCGTGTTGCTCTGGATCGTCGCGCTCATCGCGATCTCGGTCCTCGGCGGTGTCTTCGGCGGCAAGTACGCGACGGACTTCAGCGTCCCGCAGATCGAGTCGCAGAAGGCCTACGACCTGCTCCGCGCGCGGTTCCCTGAGCAGGCCGGTGACTCGGTCCAGGTCGTCATCAAGGCGCCCGGCGGTGTGCGTCAGGCGCGACCGCGGATCGAGCAGGTCTACGCCGCACTCGACGCCGTGGAGCACGTCAGCGGAGTTAGCAGTCCCTTCGATGACCCGAGCGGCCGCGGCATCTCGCGGGACGGGACGATCGCCCTCGGCGAGCTGCACTTCGACATCAAGGGCTTCACCGTCAC
>JBHELW010000310.1:0-1264 GCA_046262915.1 Mycobacteriales bacterium
GAGGTGTAGATGATCGTCGCGAGCGTGTCGCGGTCGAGCGCCTGCCAGCGCGCGTCGAGCGCGGCGCGCTCGACGCCCTTGCCGAGGGTGACGAGCTTCTCAATGTCGCCGGTGTCGATCTGCCAGACCTCGCGCAGGTCGGGCAGCCGACTGCGCACGGACGCCACGACGCCGGCATGAGCGTCGCTCTCGACGATCGCGGCCACCGCGCCGGAGTCGCTGATGATCCACTCGACCTGCTCCGCGCTCGAGGTCTCGTAGATCGGGACCGTCACGCCGCCCGCGGTCCAGATCGCGTAGTCGCAGACGGCCCACTCGTAGCGCGTCTTGCTCATCAGCGCGACCCGGTCGCCCAGCTGCACGCCGGCCGCGACGAGCCCGGCCGCGACCACTCGCACCTCGTCGGCGAACGCGGCGGACGTGACGTCGACCCAGCCCTTCGGCGTACGACGGCTGAAGACGACGTGCCGCGGAGCGTCGCGCTCGTTGTCCCACACCATCTCGGTGAGGTTGCGGGCGCTGTCCTCGGGGGGCAGTGGCGTCGAGTACTCCTGCACGCCGGCTCCTTGTCGTTGTAGACACGGGTCGTCGTAAGACACTCTCGTCGTAAGACACCGGGGGAAGGGGCAGGTCCGGTCACTCGGACGCGACGGTACCGCGCCGCATACTTCGCGGTATGCCGATGGTGGATCTCATCGACGAGACGTTCATCGTCGCGCCGCCGGACGCCGTCGCCGCGGCGGTGCACGACCCGGCGCTGTGGCGCGAGCTGTGGCCCGACCTGGAGCTCGCCGTTTTCGAAGACCGCGGGGTCGCCGGTCTGCGCTTCACGGTCTGCGGGGCACTCGCCGGCAGCAACGAACTGTGGCTCGAGCCGTGGGGCGACGGCGTGATCGTCCACTACTACTGCCGCGCCGACCTGACCCGGCGCGGGAGCGCGACCGAGCCGGTCAGCGGGTCGCCGCGCGCGCTGCAGCGGCGCGGCGTCCGGGCCACGCAGCGGCACGCCCGCGCGGTGAAGGCCGGCATCAACGCGCTCAAGGACCGGCTGGAAGCCGACCGATAGACGTGCGGGAGGTGACCCATGCCCGCTGACCGCTGCCCGCGGTGCGGAGCGGCGGTGAAGACCGGCGCGGAGTGGTGCACCTTGTGCTACGCCGACCTGCGTCCGCCGCCGCGGCGTCCGGTCACGCAGCCCGCCGGTCCGAGCCACGGACCGCGCGGCAGCACGACCGTCGCGATGCCCGACATCCGCAACGTGGAC
>JBHELW010000311.1:0-1198 GCA_046262915.1 Mycobacteriales bacterium
CGCGACGCGCCGCACGTCGGCGTCGGGATCGCGCGACAACGACGCCCAGTCGTCGAGCTCGGCGAGACGCTCGCGCGCGAGCTGATGCAGCTCGTCGCTCGCCGTCGGGTGCGCGTGCACGACCTGCGCTACGCCGAGCAGATCTCTGCCCTGCAACGCCTGCCACGCGGCATCGCGCGCGCCCGGGTCGACGACGAGCACGAGATGGCCCGCACGCTCGCGCGGTGACAGCGTGTTGACCGCCGCGACGGACGTGACGAGCAGCGCGCGTGCCGCATCACCTTCCGCCGTACCAGGCCAGGCGTCGGCTATCTGCTCGAGGAGCGCAACGACGCGCCGCGAGGTCGTCGCGTTGTCTTCGCGACTGAGCCGGGCAAGGCCGCCGCGGTGGAAGACGTCGACCGGCACCACTCGGGCGAGGTCCGCCTTCGCCTCGGCCAGCAATGCGGCCGCCTGTCCGCCCACCGGCCGTAGCGTGCCGGTTGGTCCCTCCGCGCCGCGTCGCGCGGCGCGTGGTGGCGGGGGTGGCGCGCCGCGCGCGATCGCCGTGCAGACGCGGTAGGCGTCGACGAGCTCAGCCATTCGTCGTTGCGCGTCGGCGACGACGTCCGGCCCGAGCTCCGCGACGCGGTCGGGGTGCAGCAGCTGCGCGCTGGTGCGAAACGCCGCGCGCACCTGCGCGGACGACGAGCCCGGAGCGAGCCCGAGCACGCGCCAGGCCCAGGCCGGCTCCATAAGCGATGATGGTGTCATGCCCGCCGCCGCCGCCGTCATGGCCGACAAGGCGTGCGCGGACGCCGTAGAGCTTGCGCGCAGCGCCGCGATCGAGGCAGGCGGTGACCGCGTCGGCGACTACGAGGGCATCGAGGTCGACGGTGAGCGACTGCTCACGCACCTGTTCAACTGCCTCGACCCCGCCTACGTCGGGTGGCGGTGGGGCGTGCAGGTCACGCGCGCGTCGCGCGCCAAGGACGTGAGCGTCAACGACGTCGTGCTGCTGCCCGGGCCGGACGCGCTGCTCGCACCGGCGTGGGTGCCCTGGGCCGAGCGGCTGCGCCCCGGCGACGTCGGGGTCGGCGACATCCTCCCGACCGCGGCCGACGACGACCGGCTGATGCTCGCGGTCGAGAACGTCGAGGACGACGACGGCTTCCTCGAGGTCGGCGTCGGCAAGCCGCGCGTGCTGTCGCCGATCGGC
>JBHELW010000312.1:0-34676 GCA_046262915.1 Mycobacteriales bacterium
GCCCCTCGAGGACGGTGATCGACCTGGCGTCGTAAGCCACTGTGTCGCTGCTCTCCCGCGCTGTCATCCGCCGGCAACCACCGCAGCGCGGACCTGCGCCGAGCCGGTGGCGGTCGGCGCGCGGGGAAGAAGCCCGGACGCGAGGATGCGTGAGCGGCAAAACGGTCAGCGACGAACTGAGGCCTCGCCACTGCTCTGAACCGTCTCCATGATACCGGCCCGTTCCAACAGAAACGGCCATTCCCGGGCGCTGTTGACGGTGCTACGCCGGGAATGCGCGGTCGTCGAGCACCCCCACGCGGCAGACCCCCGCCGTGGCGGCTCAGCCGTAGGTGTCACGGGGGCCGCGGCCGCCCCGGACCCGCCACCCGCCGGCGCCCGGCCGGGGTCCGCTGCTAGGCCCATGCACGTTGACGCGGCGCACCACAGAGCCGCCCAGCCCGGCGTTGATCCGCTCCACCAGCGGTCGCGCGAGCAGTCGCAGCTGCGTGGCCCAGGCGGTCGACTCCGCGACGAGTGTCAGCTCGCCGTCGACGAGCCGCTCGGGCTCGCAGTGCCCGGCGATGTCCTCACCGACCAGCTCGGGCCAGCGCGCAAGCAGGCCGGCGACACGCACTTCGGTTTGCCACCCGCGCGTCGCGAACAGCCGCTGCACGGCAACGGCGAACGGGACCGGGTCGGCACCGGTCTTCCCCCGCCCGCGCGTACGCCGGATAGCCGCCCGCTTCTCCGCGGCGGCGAGGCGTTCCTCGGTCGTCGGGCGCTTCGGCTCGTCTTCAGACACGCGTCACCACTCCGCCTGCGACGTCGTAGCGCGTGCCGGCCAGCTCCACGGGCACGTCGTCAGCCACCGCCGCGGTGACGAGCACCTGCTCGCAGCCGTGCACGCGCTCCGCGAGACGGTCGCGCCGCTGCGCGTCGAGCTCCGCGAACACGTCGTCGAGCACGAGCACCGGCTCCCCGCCGTCGGCTTGCAACAGGTCGTGCGCGGCGAGCCGCAGGGCAAGCGCCATCGACCACGACTCGCCCTGGCTCGCGTAACCACGCGCGGGAAACTGACCGATGACGAGGTGCAGCTCGTCACGGTGCGGTCCGACGAGGCTGACTCCGCGCTCGATCTCCTGCGGGCGCCGCTCGGAGATGCCAGCGAGCAGTGCGGCCGCGAGCAGATCGCGGTCCGCGACGAGCGAGACGTCGGCGCCGAGCGACGACTTGTACTCCACGCCCGTTGGTCCCCCCCCGCCGGACACTTCGTCGTAGGCCTTGTCGATGAGTGGGCGCAGCGCGTCAACAAGCTCGAGGCGCGCGGCGAGCAGCTCCGCGCCGTGCTGCGCGAGATGCTCGTCCCATACGTCGAGAGTCCCGAGATCGCCGCCCCCTCGCGCGTGCCGAGCGAGTGCGACCGTCTTGAGCAGTGAGTTGCGCTGCTTGAGCACGCGCTCGTAGTCCGCCCGTACGGCATGGAACCGCGGTGCGCGCGCCACGAGTAAGTCGTCGAGGTAGCGCCGGCGGACGTCGGGGTCCGCTCGGACGAGCTGCAGGTCTTCCGGCGCGAACACCACGACGCGCAGTGCCCCGAGCACCTCGCGCGGCCGTGGCACCGGTGCCCCGTTCAGCCGAGCCCGGTTCGCGCGCCCAGGGTTGATCTCGAGCTCGACCAGCGTGTCGCGGCCGTCTCGAACGACTGCGCACCGTACGACGGCCCGCTCCGCGCCCTCGCGCACCAGCGGCGCGTCGCTGGCGACGCGGTGGCTCGCCATCGTCGCGACGTAAGCCAGCGCCTCGACAAGGTTGGTCTTGCCCTGACCGTTCGGCCCGATGAACGCCGAGACGCCGCGGTCGAGGACAACGTCCAAAGACGTGTAGCTGCGAAAGTCGCTCAGCGCGAGCCGGCTGACGTACACCTCAGGTGGTCGCCGCGCTGGCCTCGACCGCGCTGCGCGCCTCCGCCTCGTGCGCGCTCTCGGCTTCGTGCAGCGCGTGCCCGCCGAACTGGTTGCGCAAGGTCGCGATCACCTTCATCGCGGGCGATTCCTCCTCGCGCGAGGAGAAGCGCGCGAAGAGCGCACTCGCGATCACGTGCAGCGGCACGGCGAGCCGGATCGCTTCCTCGACGGTCCAGCGCCCCTCGCCCGAGTCGTCGGCCCAGCCACGCACGGCGTCCAGGCCCGGGTCGGCGGCCAGCCCGCGGGCGAGCAGGTCCAGCAACCAGGACCGGATGACGGTTCCCGTTCGCCACGACTCGACGATCGCGGCCGGGTCCAGGCCGAACTCGCTCTTCGCCAGCAGCTCGTAGCCCTCGGCGTAGGCATGCATCAGCCCGTACTCGACGCCGTTGTGCACCATCTTCGTGAAGTGACCGGAGCCGACCGCACCGGCATGCACGAACCCGCCATCCGCCGGTTTCAGTGCGTCGAAGACGGGCTGCAGCCGAGCGACGTCGGCGTCGGCACCGCCGACCATCAGGGCATAACCCTCGTCGAGCCCCCAGATGCCGCCACTGACGCCGGCGTCGACGAACCCGATGGCGCGTTCCGCGAACGCAGCCGCGCGACGTACCGATTCGACGTAGTGGCTGTTGCCGCCGTCAACGACAACGTCGCCCTCCGACAACAGTCCACTGAGCTCGTCCAGAGTCTGTTGTGTCGGGTCACCGCTCGGCACCATCAGCCATACCGCGCGCGGTGGGTCGAGTGCGGCCACGAGATCGGCCAGCGACTCGACGTCGCCGCGACTCGGCGTGTGGTCGTAGCCCACGACCTCGTGCCCGGCGCGCCGTAAGCGCTCTGACATGTTCGCGCCCATGCGGCCGAGGCCGACCATGCCAAGCTTCACGCCCGCTCCTTACGTCGGCCAGCAATCTGCCCGACGCTACGTCAGCCCGACAGGCGCACCGGCATGAGCAGGTAGCGGTAGTCCGCCTCGGTCTCTTTGCCCGTGATGACGGCCGGCTTGATCGGCCCGTTGAACGCGAGCCGGGCAACGTCGGAGTCGATTGCGGAGAGCCCGTCGAGGAGGTAGCCGGGGTTGAAGGCGATCGTCATTCCTTCGCCGTCATAAGACGCCTCGATGGCCTCCGACGCCTGGGCTTCGTCTCCCGCCCCGGCGTCGAGGACGAGCTCCTCGCCGTCGAAGGTGAGCCGGATCGGGGTGTTGCGCGTCGCGACGAGCGACACGCGCTTCACCGCCTCGATGAGCGCGCCGGTGCTCGCGTGCGCGACGGACGCGAACTCGTCGGGGATGAGCGATCGGTACTTCGGGAACTCGCCCTCGAGCAGCCGGGTCGTCGTCCGCCGGGAGCCGCCGGCGAAACCGACCATGCCCTCACCCTGCGCGCCGCTGCCGAGCGCGATGGCGACCTCCGCGCCAGTGGACGCCAGTGTCTTCGCCGCATCGGCGAGCGTCTTCGCGGGGATCAACGCAGTCGCCGGGTTGTCCGCGGCTTCCGGCCGCCACTTCAGGTCGCGGACGGCGAGCCGGTAGCGGTCGGTCGCGGCGAGCGTGAGCTGCTCGCCGTCGATCTCCACCCGGATCCCAGTGAGCACCGGCAGCGTGTCGTCCCGCCCGGCGGCAACCGCAACTTGGCCCACTGCAGCGGCGAACGCGTCGCTCGCGATGCGACCCGCAGCGGGCGGCATCGGCGGCAGCGCGGGGTAGTCCTCCACCGCGAGCGTCGGCAACGTGAATCGCGCCGACCCGCACGTCAGCACGACGCGCGCGCCATCGGTCGCCAGCTGAACCGGCGCCGCCGGCAGGCTGCGGGTGATGTCGGCCAACAACCGGCCGGAAACGAGCGCGCGGCCGGCCTCGTCGGTGTCCGCCGACAGGGTCGCCTCGGCCGACACCTCGTAGTCGAACCCCGACAGCCGGAGCGCGTCGGCGCTCACATCGAGGAGCAGACCGGCAAGCACCGGGACCGGCGGCCGCACCGGCAGCGTGCGCGCGGTCCACGCCACGGCGTCGGCGAACTCATCGCGCTCAACCCGGAACTTCATGGTGTGCCACCTCTCACCGCGGCGCCCGAGGGTCCCGCGCTGGCCTGATGCCGGTAGTTAGTTCTTTGTTGAGTAAAGAGAGAGAAAGGAATCGTCATAGGCGCTGTCGTTCTGGGGGTAACCGACATCAGCCCACGTCAGCGGGTTGCTGAGCTGACTTCGAGCCTGTGCATGTCGACGGTACGGCGGCAGGCTGACCCATGCTGTCCCCGGCCCGTCCCCGGCCGTCCCAAGGGGTGCCCGCGATGATCCACACGGTTGTCCCCAGGTTGTGCACGCCAAGATCACGTCGTCCCGTCACGCCGTCCGGCTCCGCATCTTGATGCGGTTCGTGAGCTCGGTGACCTGGTTGTAGATCGAGCGTCGCTCGGCCATCAGGCCACGAATCTTGCGGTCTGCGTGCATGACGGTCGTGTGGTCGCGTCCGCCGAACGTCTGGCCGATCTTCGGCAGGGATAGGTCGGTCAGCTCACGGCACAGGTACATCGCGATCTGGCGCGCGGTCACTAGCACCCGAGACCGGGACGACCCACACAGGTCTTCCATCGAGAGGCCGAAGTACGTCGCCGTCGCAGCCATGATCGTCGCCGCGGTGATCTCAGGGCCGCCGTGGTCGGGGATCAAGTCCTTAAGCACGACCTCGGCGAGCGCGAGGTCGACCGGCGCGCGGTTGAGGCTGGCGAACGCCGTGACGCGGATCAGCGCACCCTCGAGCTCACGGATGTTGGACAGGATCTTGCTGGCGATGTACTCGAGCACCTCCGGCGACGCCGCCAGCCGCTCCTGCGCCGCCTTCTTCCGCAGGATCGCGATCCGCGTCTCCAGGTCGGGCGGCTGCACGTCAGTGATCAGGCCCCACTCGAAGCGGTTGCGCAAGCGATCCTCGAGTGTCGACAGCTGCTTCGGCGGCCGATCCGAGCTGATGACGATCTGCTTGTTCGCGTTGTGCAACGTGTTGAAGGTGTGGAAGAACTCCTCCTGCGTGCGCTCCTTGTTCTCCAAGAACTGGATGTCGTCGACGAGCAGGATCTCGTTGTCGCGGTAGCGCCGCTGGAAGACCCCGGCCTTGTCGTCGCGAATCGAGTTGATGAAGTCGTTCGTGAACTCCTCGGAGCTCACGTAGCGGACGCGCGCGCCATTGAACACACTCTGCGCGTAGTGCCCGATCGCATGCAGCAGGTGCGTCTTGCCCAGACCCGACTCGCCGTAGATGAACAACGGGTTGTAGGCCTTCGCGGGTGCTTCCGCGACGGCGACTGCGGCCGCGTGGGCGAAGCGGTTGCTGGCACCGATGACGAACGTCTCGAACGTGTACTTCGGGTTCAGCCGCGCGGGCTCGGCTGCGCGCCCCGGGGAGCGGTCGCGCCCGGTGCCGCCGGCGGGCCAGGTGACGGGCTCCGACTCGGTCGGTTCCTCGACGGGCTCCGCGGCCGGCTCGGGCTCTGGCAGCGGCTGCACCGTGACGGCGACCTGGATCTCGCGACCGAGCTGCTCGGAGAGTGCCGCGGCGATGAGCGGGCGGTAGCGCGTGTCGAGCAGGTCCTTGGTGAACTCGTTCGGTGCCGCCAACAGTGCGGTGTCTTCGACCAAGCCGAGCGGGCGGGTCAGGCTGATCCACGCGCGGTTCTGCGCTGTCATCGCGCCATCGGTCAGGCCGTCGAGGCAGCGGGTCCACACCGCGACGAGGTCGACGTTTTGCTCGGACACCGGCGAGGGTCCTTCCACTTGCGGCGGCGGGAAAGGCCAGGTCCGACGCATCGTCCACACGTTCGTCCACATCCTGTGCACGGGATGCGGAAACCCGGTGCGCCAAATGGCGTATTGGCCAGCGCCGAAGAAATTGACCCCGGCCGAACTTCCGGCCGTCGCCATGTCGCACCCGAGCGGGTGCGTCAGGAGGGTCGCCGCGACGAACGCGGCGGGGCGGGGAAGCCTCGGCGGCGCGGGACGTTATCAGCGGCCCCTGGGGACGACAAGAGGTTCTCCACAGATGCGCGCGCGCCGCTACGCCGGCCGGTTGCTGCCCGACCGACTGCTCCCGTATCGTGGCGCCAAGCGCGTCGGTCGACGCTCGCCGCCTTGCGCGGCAACGCCCCACCTTTTTCTCGCGGAGTCCGCTTTGAGCAAGCGCACGTTCCAGCCAAACAACCGCCGCCGGGCAAAGACGCATGGGTTTCGCCTGCGGATGCGCACGCGAGCCGGTCGTGCCATCCTCGCCGCCCGGCGCGCCAAGGGGCGCCGGGAGCTGTCGGCCTGACCACGTTGCTCCCCCGCGCCGCCCGACTGCGTCATGGCCGTGACTTTCGCGCCGTGCTGCGGCGCGGCCGACGGATCACCCGCGACCCGCTCGTCGTCGTCGTGCTGACGGACTTCGTCGCCGCTGGCGGCCCCCGAGCCGGCCTCGTCGTCAGCCGGAAGGTCGGCCCGGCCGTCGTGCGCAACCAGGTCCGCCGCCGTCTTCGCGCCGTCCTCGCCGCCCGGCTCCCGGTTTTGCCCGCTGGCTCTGCTGTCGTAGTACGCGCTTTGCCCGCGGCCGCCGCAGCCACCAGTGCGGAGCTCGGCGACCGGCTCGACGCGGCGTTCCAGCAGTTGGCTGCCGCCGCATGAGTGTTACGGAAACTTGGCCAAACGGCATTCTCGTTACGCCGGAGCGCGCCGTCGTCAGCCGCGGCGCACGGGTTGCGCTACGCGTGATCGCGCGCTACCGCCGATGGGTCAGCCCGCTGCTCGGCGCCCACTGCCGGTTCCACCCGACCTGCAGCGCCTACGCGGCGGACGCGATCCGCGTCCACGGCCTGGGGCGGGGGCTGACTCTCTCCGTGCGCCGGCTCGCCCGCTGCCACCCGTGGCACGCCGGCGGGGTGGATCACGTGCCTGAACGGAGAGTGCAGCCGTGCTGAGGCCCTTTGAGGAGCTGATCGCCCAGTCCATCGCCGGGCTGCAGCGGTTGGTGTCGTTCCTGGGGCCGAACTGGTCGTGGGCGGTGGCGATCGTGCTGCTCACCGCCGCGGTGCGGCTCCTGCTCTTCCCGCTGTTCGTCAAGCAGATCAAGGCGCAGCGGGCGATGCAGACGCTGCAGCCGAAGATCAAGGCGCTCCAGGCCAAACACAAGGGCGACAAGGAGACGCTGAACCAAGAGATGATGAAGCTGTACAAAGAGCACGGCACGAACCCGCTGTCCGGGTGCCTGCCGATCTTGCTGCAGCTGCCGATCTTTTTCGCGCTGTTCCGGGTGCTGCGCAGCTTCACCCCGACGCTTGTCGACGGCGCCTACCAGTTCAAGGCGGCCTACGGGCTGCACCAGCACACAATCGAGTCCGCGGGCCGGGCGAAGATCTTCGAGGCGCCGATCGCCAGCTCGTTCCGGTCGCCCGCGCATCTCATCGACTCGCTCCACGGGTCGGCCGGCGCAGTGAAGGCCGTCGCTGTCGTGCTTCTCGTGCTGATGGCCGTGACCACCTTCATTACGCAGAAGCAGGTGATGGCCAAGGCGGCGCCGACCGACGGCCAACAGGCGAGCCAGCAGAAGGTGCTGCTCTACGCCATGCCGCTGATGCTGGCGCTCTTCGGGTTCTCCGTGCCATTGGGCGTGCTCATCTACTGGACGACGACGAACATCTGGAGCATGGCCCAGCAGTCGTTCGTTATTGGGCGCCTCGGCCCGCACACGCCAGGCGGCTCGGCGGCGACCGCCACGGCGAGCCCGCCGTCGCCCACTCCGCCCCGTCCGGTCACGGGCGGCGCGAACGGCCGCGCGGCCGCGTCGCGCCCAAGCCGCAACAAGAGGCGAGCGAAGGGAGGCCGGCGTGGCGGACGACGCTGACGTCATCGACACCGAGGCCCCCGCCGCCGACACGTCGGCCGAGCAGCCGGACCGGCTCGCCGTACTCGAGCACGAGGGCGAGATCGCGGCCGACTACCTCGAGGGTCTGCTCGACATCTTCGACCTGGACGGCGACCTCGACCTCGATGTCGAGGGCGACCGGGCGAGCGTCGCGATCGTCGGCTCTGGGCTGGGCGCGCTCGTCGGGCCGCGCGGCACGACGCTGGAGGCGCTACAGGAGCTCACCCGGCTCGCCGTGCTGACGAAGACCGGGGAGCGCAGCCGCCTCATGCTCGACGTGGGCGGCCACCGGGCGCGCCGCCGCGACGAGCTCACCCGGCTCGCGCAGGACGCCGGGCAGCGGGTGGCAGCGTCGGGCACGGCGGAGACGTTGACGCCAATGACCGCCTTCGAGCGCAAGGTGGTCCACGACGCCATCGCCGAGATGGCCGGGGTCCGCAGCGAGTCCGAGGGCGAGGACCCCGACCGGCGCGTGGTGATCCTCCCGGACGGCGGCGCCTGACCGACGCCGCCGGCGCGGCGCCACCCGCCGCAGCGGCGGTCTTCGGCGTACGGCTCCCATTGGCCATCCGCTACGGCGAGCTGCTGGCGACGACCGGCGTGGCGCACGGCGTGGTCGGGCCACGCGAGGCGGTCCGCGTCTGGGAGCGCCATCTCCTCAACTGCGCGGTCGTGGCCGAGCTCGTGCCTGCTGAGGCAGCGCTCGCCGACATCGGCAGCGGCGCTGGCCTGCCCGGGATCCCGCTGGCGATCGCCCGCCCCGACCTGCGGGTTGTGTTGGTCGAGCCGCTGCTCCGGCGCAGCGCGTTCCTCACCCTCGCGGTCGACGAGCTCGGCCTGCAGAACGCCAGCGTCCGGCGGGAGCGGGCCGAGGACCTCCCGCGCCGGTCGTTCGACGCCGCGACCGCCCGCGCGGTGGCGCCGCTGGGGCGGCTGTGTGAGCTCGCGCTGCCAACCGTGCGGCCGGGCGGCTTACTCCTGGCGATCAAGGGGGCGGCCGCGCCGGACGAGCTCGCGGACGCGCAGGTCACGCTCCGCACGCTCGGCGCGGCGGAGGCGACGGTCGTGCTGGCCGGGGTGGGCGTGGTAGAACCGCCGACACGGGTGGTAATGGTGCGCGCGGGCTTGCGGGGGAGAGCGCGGTGACGCTGGACGGGTTGGGCTGGCCCGGCGGCCAGGTGACCGCGCCGAGTCGGGTCGGCGAACCCAGCGGCCTCGGCTGGCCGGGCGCCTCGGTTTCACGTGAAACACGCGCCGCCCGAACGGCCGGCGCCCAAACCCGCGTCATCACCGTCGCGAACCAGAAGGGCGGGGTCGGCAAGACCACAACCGCCGTCAACCTGGCGACGGCTCTTGCGGAAGAGGGCGCCCGCGTGCTCGTCCTCGACCTAGACCCGCAGGCCAACGCCTCCACGGCCCTCGGCATCGCGCACCCGCCGGGCATTCCGTCGACCTATGACGTGGTCGTCGATGGCGCGGCGCTCGCGGGCGTCGTGCAGCCGACGGCTATCGCCAACCTCGCCTGCGCGCCGGCCACCGCCGACCTGGCAGGCGCCGAGGTCGAGCTGGTGCCGGTCGTCGGCCGGGAGCTGCGCGTCCGGGACGCGTTGTCGACGTACGCCGAGCCGCTGGACTACGTCTTCCTGGACTGCCCGCCGGCACTGGGACTGCTGACGATCAACGCCCTCGCTGCCGCAAACGAGCTTCTCGTGCCGATCCAGGCGGAGTACTACGCGCTGGAGGGGTTGGGTCAGCTGACGGCGACGGTCGAGCTCGTGCGCACGCGCCTCAACCCGCAGCTCGCCATCTCTGCCATCCTGCTGACCATGTACGACGGACGCACCCGGCTCGCCGAACAGGTGGCCGACGAGGTGCGCCGGCACTTCGGGGCCACCGTCCTCTCGACGACGATCCCCCGGAGCGTACGGACTGCCGAGGCTCCGAGCTACGGCCAGCCGGTCCTGACCTACGACCGGTCGTCGAGTGGCGCCCGGGCCTATGTGGCAGCCGCGCGGGAGCTACACGCACGGCAGCCGGTGCCTTCGTGACCGGCCGCCGGGGTGGGCTGGGTCGGGGGCTGGACGCGCTGATCCCGGCGGCAGCGGCGGCCGACGGGGCGGGTGCGCCTGGCGATCGCGGCAAGGCGAGTGTTGCAGAGGTCGATCTCGACGCTATCGAACCCAACCGAAAGCAACCACGGACAAACTTTGACGAGACTGCGCATGACGAGCTCGTCGCCTCGGTACGCGAGGTCGGCGTGCTGCAGCCCGTCGTCGTCCGACCCGTTGCGGCTGGGCGCTACGAGCTCGTCATGGGTGAGCGCCGAGTCCGCGCCGCGCGCGCCGCCGGGCTGACGAGCATCCCGGCGCTCGTGCGCGCGACGCCCGACGAGGCGCTGCTGCGCGACGCGCTGATCGAGAACATTCACCGCGCCGCCCTCAACCCGCTCGAGGAGGCCGCCGCCTACCGCCAGCTGCTCGACGACTTTGGGACGACGCACGACGAGGTCGCGACGCGGGTCGGGCGCTCCCGCGCGCACGTGACGAACACGATGCGGCTGCTGCAGCTGCCCGCGCCGGTGCAGCGCCGCGTGGCCGCCGGCGTGCTCAGCGCCGGGCACGCCCGGGCGCTGCTCGCCGTGGCCGACCCGGCTGAGCAGGAGGCGCTGGCGACGCGGGTCGTTGCGGAGGCGATGAGCGTGCGCGCGCTGGAAGAGCTCATCGCGCTGCGCGCGCCGGGCCGCCGCGGTCGGCGCCGCGTCGCCGTCGAGCAGCCCGCCGCGGTGGGCGAGGTGGCCGCGCGGTTGAGCGAGCTGCTGGAGACGCGGGTGCGAGTGGAGATGGGGCGGCGCAAGGGGCGGATCGTCGTCGAGTTCGGCAGCGCGGACGACCTCGAGCGGGTCGCGTCGCTCCTTGCGCTCTCGCTCGAGGTGACGCGACCGCGCGACTAGCGGGCGGCCGCCGCGCGCAGCAGGTCGCGGCACAGCACGCCAAGGTCGACTCCCGCGGCCGCTGCCGCCATGGGCAGCAGGCTGGTCTCGGTCATGCCGGGGCTGACGTTGACCTCGAGGAACCACGCGGTTCCCGCCGCGTCGACGATCAGGTCGGTTCGCGACAGGTCGCGGAGGCGCAGCGCGTGGTGTGCCTGGACGGCGACGTCCGCCGCGCGCGCGACCACGCCGGGGTCCAGGCGCGCCGGGACGAAGTACTCCGTCACCCCGGCTGTGTAGCGCGCGCGGTAGTCGAAGAACCCGCCGGCGGGCTGCACTTCTACGGCGGGCAGCGCCCGCAGGTCGTCGCCGCTCGCGACGACCGAGATGGCGAGCTCGGTGCCCTCGACATGTCGCTCGACGAGCGCGGTGTCGTCGTACGCGAAGCACTGCACCATCGCGGCGGGCAGCTCGGCCGCGGTCCGAACGACCGTGGCACCCATCGCGGACCCGCCCTGGACCGGCTTGACGACGACCGGCAACGCGAACTCGCCGACGAGCCGGTCGAGAACCGCCTGCGCCCCGAGCTCGCGGAACGTGTCTTGCGGCAGTGCGACCCACGGCGGTGTCTTGATGCCCGCTGCCGCGACGACGGCCTTCGCCGCCGGCTTGTCGAATGCCAGCCGGCACGCGTCCGCCGCCGACCCGACATAGCGGACGCGCGCGAGGTCGAGGACGGCCCGCACCGCCCCGTCCTCGCCGGCGCCGCCGTGCAAGGCGATGAAGACGGCGTCCGGAGCGAGCTCGGCCAGCGCCGGCAGGAGCGTCGCATCGGCGTCGCGCAGCACCGCCTCGACGCCGACCGACTGCAGTGCGTCGGTCACCCGGCGGCCGGAGGCCAGCGAGATCTCGCGCTCGTAGGAGAGTCCGCCGGCGAGGACGACGGCGCGCAGCGGGTCGCTCACGCGAGGTCTGGCTCGGGGGCGTCCGCACCCGGCGCCAGCGAGCGACCGGCCGCCCCTGTGTCCGCGCCGAAGAGCTCACGCACGCCGCGCTCGGCCTCGACGACCCCGGCCAGCCGGCGCACCCCCTCGCGGATCCGGTCGGGCTCCGGGTAGCAGTAGGAGAGGCGCAGCGCGCCGCGGCCGCCGCCGTCGGCGTAGAACGCGGTCCCCGGCACGTACGCGACCCGGGCCTGCACGGCGCGCGGCAGCATGGCCTTGCTGTCGAGCTCGCCACTCAGGGTGACCCACACGTAGAAGCCGCCGCCGGGGTGCGTCCACGACGCGCCGTCGGCGAGGAGCGCGTCCAGCGCCGAGAGCATCGCGTCGCGTCGCTCGCGGTAGATCTCGCGGAAGACCTTGACCTGCTCCTGCCACGGCTGGGTGCTCAGGTAGCGCGCGACGAGCCGCTGGTTGAACGTCGGCGGGCACAGGACCGCCGCCTCGGCCGCGAGGACGAGTTTCTCCCGGACGGCGCGCGGCGCCAGCACCCACCCGACTCGCAGCCCCGGCGCGAAGGTCTTCGAGAACGATCCGAGGTAGATCACGCGGTCGGGATGTACGGCGCGGAGCGCAGGCAGTGGTTCGGCGTCGAAGCCGAGGAGCCCGTAGGGGTTGTCCTCGAGGACCAGCACGTCGTGGCGCGCCGCGATGTCGAGCACCACCGCGCGGCGTTCGGCCGCCAGCGTGACCCCGGCCGGGTTATGGAAGTTCGGGACGGTGTAGAGGAACTTCACGCGTCGTCGCTGCGCCGCGAGGTCGCGACAGGCCTCCTCGAACGCCTCGGGGACGAGCCCGTCGTCGTCCATCGGGACGTGCACGACGGCCGCCTGGTAGGCGCTGAACGTCCCAAGTGCTCCGACGTAGGACGGCGCCTCCGCGATGACGACGTCGCCGGGGTCGCAGAAGACACGCGTGACGAGGTCGAGGCCCTGCTGTGAGCCGACCGTGACGACGACATCATCCGCCGAGGCCTGGATGCCCTCCAGGGCCATCACCGTGCAGATGAGCTCGCGGAGCTCCGGGTCACCTTGGCCGGAGCCGTACTGGAGCGCAGCCGCGCCATCTGTGACGACGAGATCGCGCGCAAGCTCACCGACAGCGTCAAGCGGGAGCGCCGCGGTGTAGGGCATCCCGCCGGCGAGCGAGACGACCTCGGGGCGGGACGCGACCGCGAACAATGCGCGGATCTCGGATGCGGTCATGCCCGCCGTCCGCGCCGCGAAGCGGTCGCCGAACGCGTCGAGAGGAACGCTTGTCATCGCACTCTCCGGCACACGCGAAGCGACGGTACCGGGTATAGGCGCGCCCGCCGCCCGCGCATAGGATCGGCGCCCGACGGAGCCACGAGGCCCGGCAGCCGCGAGAAAGCTTCCCCATGTCGCCACGCACGTTGCGCCGCATCGTCTTTGGTTTCGTCGCCGGCAGCGCTGCCGGCTGGGCCACCGGGTTGCTCCGGTCTCCGCGGCGGGTGTCACTCGACTCCAGCGCGGCCAGCGCGGCGCGCTTGCCGCAGGAGGAGTTCGGCGACCCGCCGGTGCCCGCGGTGGTCGCTGCGGCGCCGAGTTTCTCCGGGACCGCCGTCACGGAAGCCGGTCCGGTCGACGCGGGTGTCGCAGTGCAGACCGGCACCGCCACGCCGACTCCCGCCGACGAGCCGGCCGCCACGGCGGCGCGCGCCCCGCGCAAGCCAGCGGCGAAGCGCGCACCGGCAAAGCGGGCCGCGCCCGCCAAGCGGCCGCTCCCCGACGCGCCCGCCGCAGACCCCGCCGGGGGAGCCAGCGGCGACGACCCGGCGTAACACGTCGTGGCTCGCCGGCTCGCAAACATCACTCTCGACAACCTCGACGACCTGCCGCGGCGCTGCCGCCGCTGCGTGTTCTGGGAGCTCGACCCCGTCGCGCGCAGCCGCGCGGAGGAAGCCGGCGACACCGACTTCGAGAAGGAAGCGTGGGTGTCGGCGACGCTGCTCGAGTGGGGCTCGTGCGGCAAGGTCGTCTACGTCGACGGCGTGGCGGCGGGGTTCGCGATGTTCGCGCCCCCGGCCTACGTCCCGCGCTCGGTGGCGTTCCCGACGAGCCCGGTGTCGGCCGACGCGGTGCTGCTCATGACCGCGCACGTGCTGCCGGAGTTCGGCGGCATGGGCCTCGGCCGGATGCTGGTGCAAGGGTTGGTCAAGGACCTCACCCGCCGCGGCGTGCGGGCACTCGAGGCCTTCGGCGACAGGAAGTGGGAAGCGCCGGGCTGCGTGCTCCCTGCCGACTACCTGCTGTCGGTTGGGTTCAAGACGGTGCGCCCGCACCCGCGCTACCCGCGGCTGCGGCTGGACCTCAAGTCGGTCGTGTCGTGGCGCGAAGACGTCGAGGTCGCACTCGAGCGGCTGCTCAGCTCGATGACGCCGGAGGGCGCACTCCGTCCGGTCTGACGACCGTTTACGCCGGTTGCAGCTGGGGGAGGCGCAGCTGGCCGGTGCCCGGGTCCTGCTCCGGCGGCAGGTAGAGACGCTGGATCGCGCCCAGCAGCGCGTCCGCGACAGTGTCTCGGAACTCGGCCTGCGCCAACCGGCGCGCGTCGTGGCGGTTCGTCAGGTAGCCGAGCTCAACTCGGACCGTCGGCATCCGGGTGAGCCGCAGCAGTTCCCAAGTCTTGCGATGTGTGCGGTCGTCGAGCAGGTCGGTGTGCGCGACAAGCTCGCGCTGGACCAGCTCGGCGAGACGCTCACCCACGGCGGACGAGCGCTCGGGTGAGCTGCCGAAGTAATACGTCGCGACGCCCTCGCACCGCGCCGAGAGCGCACCGTCGACGTGCAGCGAGACGAGCAGGTCCGCGTCGGCGGCGTTGGCGAAGGTCGCGCGCTCCTCCTCCGAGGGGTTGCCCGTCTCGTTGCGGGTCAGGAACGCGAACGCGCCGGCCGCCGCGAGCCGTCCCTCCAAGCGCGTTGCCAGGTCGAACACGACGTCGGCCTCAGCCAGGTTGTGGTCCACCCAACCGCGGTCGGGGCCGCCGTGCGCCGGGTCGACGATGACCAGCTTGCCCTGCAGGCTGACGCCCGCTCGGAAAAGCTCCTCATGCTCGCGCAACCGGCCCGGGGCCCCGCCCACGACGGCGCGCTGTAGCTGGGCCAGGGCCCGCAGGCTCGTCGGTCCAAGTGTGCCGTCGGCCGGGAGTCCCACGGAGCGCTGGAACTCGCGCAGGGCCGCGTCGGTGCGTCGACCGAAGATCCCGTCGCAGCGCCCGACGTCGAACCCGAAGTCCTGCAGCCGCGCCTGCAGCGCCATCACGTCGTCGCCGACATAGGGGCGGCCCACGTGCTGGTAGAGGACGCGGTCGCCGAGCGACCAGCGTGCCTCGTCCAAAGCGCGGTAGGTCTCCGGCCCGACCATGCCGTCCACGGACAGGCCGCGCTGCTGCTGGAAGCCGCGGACCGCGTGGTCACACGACTCGTCGTAGACCGCGTCGGCGGTGTTGTCGTCTACGGCGGGCAGCAAACCGAGCGCGTCCAGCCGCGCGCGGATCTCCGCGACAGCAGGCCCGCGGTCACCGCGGCGGTAGATGTGCATGAGGCCGGTGACGGTACCTGGCACCGGCGGGAGCGGCGACCTACAGGTAGCCCTCAAGATCGCGCAGGAGGGCCGCCTTCGGCTTGGCACCGACGATGCTCTTCGCGACCTTGCCGCCGACGAAGACGGACATCGTCGGGATCGACAGCACCTGGTAGGCCATCGCGGTCTGCGGGTTTTCGTCGACGTTGAGCTTGACGACGTCGACCTTGTCGCCGTGCTCGGCGGCGATCTCTTCGAGCACCGGCGCGACCATCTTGCACGGTCCGCACCACTCGGCCCAGAAGTCGACGATGACGGGCTTGGCGCTCGCCAACACCTCGTTAGCGAACGTGTCGTCGGTGACGGTCTTCGTGTTGCCGGCCACAACTCTCCTCGAGATCGGTGTCAGTCGATCCAACACGTCGGCAGCGGCCCCGATTCCCGCGGGCACGCTCGCATTGTGCCGACCGCAAGCACTCTCGTCCGTAGACTCGCCCGCCGTGGGTCGCGTCGGCCGCTACACGCTGTCGGTGATGGTGTGGGTCGCGGCCTACGCCGGGTGGTCGACGATCCTCGGCGCAGTGATCGCCGGAGTCACGAAAAAGGGCCCC
This sequence comes from Mycobacteriales bacterium, assembly GCA_046262915.1. Lineage (GTDB taxonomy): Bacteria > Actinomycetota > Actinomycetes > BP-191 > BP-191 > JBHELW01. The sequence goes on from JBHELW010000312.1 coordinate 15,923, forward strand.
ACGCTCGAGGTGTCGACCGGAACCTCGGCGTTGTTCACCGTGCTCCTCCCGCTGGTGCCGACCGTTGCCGCCTTGTGGTTCAACGACTGGGCGCGCGACGGTTTCCCGGCCCGCGAGCCGAGTCGCGGCGGCCGACGTGACGAGCCGGACGGTCGTGGCGAGGAGTCGGCTGACTCAACGGAGGTTCCGCTACCGCCGACGGTCCGCGTCGTTGCGGCAGCACCGCTCGGCGTGCCGGAGAGGCCCGAAGGCGGCGCCGCACCGCACGGCGACAGCTACCCGGTCGCGCCCGTCCTGCGGGACTGACGAGACCCCAGAGGCGCGGGTTAGGCGCCCCGGCCGGCGAGGTAACGCTCGGCATCGAGGCTCGCCGCACACCCGGTGCCGGCCGCCGTAACGGCCTGGCGGTACGTGTGGTCGACGACGTCGCCGGCGGCGAACACGCCCGGCACGTTCGTGCGCGTGCTGGGGCTGGAGACGATCACGTAGCCAGCGTCGTCGAGGTCGACCTGGCCCTTGAACAGCGCGGTGTTCGGGTCGTGCCCGATCGCGAGGAACAGTGCCGCGACCGGCAGCACGGTGAGCTCGGCCGTCTTGACGTTGCGCACCTGTACACCCTCGACAGTGGTCTCGCCGACGATGTCGACGACCTCGCTGTCCCAGACGAACCGGATCTTGTCGTTCGCGAACGCGCGCTCTTGCATGATGCGGCTCGCCCGCAGTGCGTCGCGGCGATGGATAACCGTCACGGAGTCCGCGAACCGCGTGAGGAAGGTCGCCTCCTCCATCGCGGAGTCGCCACCACCCACGACCGCGATGTCGCGGCCGCGGAAGAAGAACCCGTCGCAGGTCGCGCACGACGACACCCCGTGGCCGATGAGCCGCTGCTCGTTCGGCAGGTAGAGCCAACGCGCCTTCGCCCCAGTCGCGATGATCACCGCATGCGCGCGGTACTCGTCAGCGCCGACGCGCACGACCTTGACGTCGCCCGCGAGGTCGACCTCGGTCGCGTCGTCCGTCACGAACTCCGCACCGAACCGTTCGGCCTGCTTGCGCATGCTGTCCATGAGCTCCGGACCCATGACGCCGTCGGGAAACCCGGGGTAGTTCTCGACCTCGGTGGTGAGCATGAGCTGGCCGCCGGCCGCGATCCCCTCGAAGACGAGCGGGTGCAGCTCGGCGCGGGCGCTGTAGAGCGCGGCGGTGTAGCCGGCCGGGCCGGCTCCGATGATGATGAGCTCGCGCGTCTCGCTGGCCACCCGCGGCCTTTCTCTCGGTGTCGTCGCCGCGTGAAACGGATCGTATAGACGCTCGATTCCCGTGCCAGGATGCCGGCCATGACCGTGGCGGCACAGTTGCGGTGCGCCGCGCACCCGGCACGGCTCGCCGTCGACCGCTGCCCGGTCTGCCAGCGACCCCGCTGCGCGGCCGACGCGGGTCCACGCGGTTGCACGCTCTGCCGCGGACGCGCGGCCGACGGGGGCCCAGCGGGGATGTCGCCGGCCGCGTTGACGCGCGCGGCGCTGTTCGCCACGCCCGTCGCCGTCGTCGGCGGTGCGGTTGCCTCGCAATACGTCGGAGCGGAGTACCTCAGCCTGGTCGTACCGGCGTTCGTCGGGTTCGCGGCGGCGGCCGCCGCGGAGCGCGGGGCTCGTCCGGCGCGCGGCCGCGGACCGCGCGTCATCGGCGTCGCTTACGCGCTGGTGGCCATTGCGTACGGCTTCCGGTTCATCCAGGGCGCGACCGCGCTCGACGTCGTGTCCCCGGTGCGCGACGTCTTGCCGCCGTACTTTGTGGCAGCGGTTGTCGCATGGCTGGCCGGGGCGCCGCCACGTGCTGCGCGCGCTAGCGCGCGAGACGCCGGAAGTACCTGACAGCCGCGTCCGCAGGTCCGCACGTCGGGCCCAGCACGAACACGTCGACGTGCCGCTCGTCCGGGCCGGGCAGTACGACGATCAGTGCGGGCCGCGCGGCGTAGCGCGCGTAGTCGACCGCGAGCGGGACTTCGCCCGGCGCCTCGGTGACCGCGTCGAGGCAGGCGCGCAGCGCAGCGGCCACGCGGAGCCGGGCCAGCGGGTCGGGTGGAGCGGCCGCGCGCAGGGCAGTGCCGCCGGCCGCCGAGTCAGCGGCGGGCGCGCCTTGGGCGACCTTCGCCGCTTCGGGACTCGGTGCGAGCTGGGCCCGACGCGCACCGCCCGTGAGCAACGTCGGCACGAGCCGCGCGACGTTGGCGGCGGTGTAGTCGCGCGCCGTGTCGAAGAGGACGGCGGGGAGCGGCGTGCCGGCGACGCCAGCCGCGCCCGCGGTGACCCGTGCGTTGCCCGCATCGTTGTTGCGGGTGACGAGGCCAGCGGTCACCGCCGCGGCGATGAGCACAGCCGCGGCCGCTGCGCTCAGTGGGAGCCAGGTCCGGCGCGGGCGGAGCGGCAGGACCGTGCGCTCCGGCGTAGGGGACGCGTCGCGAATCGTTTGGTCGAGCCGCGCGGCGACCGCGGCGGGCATCGCAGTGCTCGGCAGTGACCGGAGCGCACCGACGGTCGTCCGCAGGGCAGCGAGGTCGCCAGCACAGGCGGCGCAGCTGGACAGGTGCGCGCGCAGGTCCGGGGGCAGCGCGTCCTCGCCAGCGGCGGCCGCGAGCCGCTCGATGTCGGGGTGGCTGCTCACGCTGTCCTCGCTCACTGCTCGTCGGCCGGTCGAGGATTAGAGGCGACAGACGCGGTCGCGGTTCCGTCTGCCGTTGGTGCCGCATCGCGGACCTGGTCGGGCGCGAGGTGACCGAGAAGCACGGCGAGGCGCGCCCGCCCGCGCGCGCATCTGCTCTTGACGGTGCCGGCGGGCACGCCGAGGGCCTCCGCCGCCTCGTCGACGGAGAGTCCTTCGATGTCAACCAGGACGACTGCCGCGCGTTGGTCGATGCCCAGCTGGGCGAGCCCGGCCGCAACGTCGTTCGCGGTTTCGCGCTCCGCAAGGCGGTCGCGCGGATCCGCCGCGCTTGCGGCCGACTCGAGCAAGGGCACGGTCGGTCGCACGCGCGCCCGCCGCGCCCGGTCCAGACAGGCGTTCATCACGATGCGATGCAGCCAGGTGCCAAACGCTGCGTCCCCGCGGAACCGCGCGGCGTTGCGGTACGCCGAGAGAAACGCCTCCTGCACGGCGTCCGCCGCGTCGTCCGGATCACCCAGCGTGCGCACCGCCACTGCCCAGGCGCGGTCGCGGTGGCGGGCAACCAGCGTCGCGAACGCGTCGGGCTCGCCGGCGACATGCCGCGCGAGGAGAGTCGCGTCGTCGTCCGGATCCGCGTCCGTCACAGCGCCGCAGCGTACGGCGACGATCAGCCGAAGAAGGCCAACTCGGCAACGCCTGCCCGGTAGCGCCCGCCGCCGATCGGGGGCAGCCGGGTGAGCCAGATCAGCCAGTAGCGGGCGGGCACCTGGTTGGCCGGCACCATCGACACCGACTCACCGGCGTCGCGCGCGGTTGCGACCGTCCGGAAGTCGTCGGGACGCGACGCGGCCGAGTCCGCTGCCCGCAGCTCGACGCTCACGCCCGGGTCCGAGAGCACCAGGCCGACCTTCCGAACGGCAACCGGCCGGCCGAGATCCACGAGCAGCCCAACCCCAGGCTTGAGGTTGCCGAACGTCGACGTGAAGTACGTGGTCGTCTCCCAGGCCGTCGACTCGTCGCCATCGTGCGAGAACCGGACGGTCGCCGGCAGCTCCCGACCGTCACCCGGTGGCGGATCGAAGTCGCGAACGCCCGCGAGCGTCAGCTCCGCGGCGGACTGCCCGGCACTTGGGCTCGGCGTACCGAGTGCCGGGAAGCGGTTGGTGCCATCCGGGACGCGGCCGACGGCGAGCCCGGCGAGCCAGCTGGCCACCGCGACGCCCGCGAGCACCCCGAGCGGCGCCACGATCCGCAACCAGCGGCGACGCCGCTGGAGGCCGGCCGTGGGACGGTTGCCCGTCGGCTGCCCGGACCATTCACCGGGCAACGGCGCGAGGGCGGACAGTAGGTCGCGCGCGGTCAGGATCGCGATCTCGCCAGCGCGCGGCGCGAGGGCGCGCATCACTACCGAGTCGAGATCCCGCGGCACTCCGGCGCGGATCTGCCGCGGCGAGACGAGATGTCCCGATCGCGTCGGCGCGGGCGGGAGCGCGGCTGCACCGCGTACCGACCGACCGGTGAGCGCGGCGTAGAGGATCGCCGCCAGCGCACGCACGTCCGCGCGCTCGTCAACCGCTCCGCTGGCGGGCGGGCGCAGCACCGCGTCGACCTGGAAGTCGGTGAGCTTGACCGTGCCGTCGCTTGCGAGCAGCACGTTGCCGGCATGCAGCGCGGCATGTGGCACGCCCCGCGCGTGCGCGTAGACCAGGGCCTCGGCGCTCTGCGCCGCGATGGTCGTCGCGCGCGCGGCGGCCAAGGGGCCGTCGCGAAGCAGGGCCGCGAGCGTGTCGCCGTCCACCCATGCGCTGACGACGTACGGGACGCCGTCTTCGACCGCAGCGTCGAAGACGCTCGCGATCCGCGGGTGTGACAACCGCCCGGCCGCGACGGCCGCCGCGATGAAACGCGCGGCACCCTCGTCGGCGTCGGCGGTCTCGGGCACCGCCGCGGGGTTGTCGAGGAGCTTGACGGCGACTGGGCGCGCGAGCACGTCGTCGACGGCGCGCCAGACCGTGGCTAGCCGACCCTGCGCGACCGCGCGTTGCAGCCGGTAGCGCCCGGAGAAGACGCGTCCCGCACCGTTCGGCACCGCGTGAATGTAAGGCGCGGAGCCCGCCGTCAGGCGCTAGCCGACCCGCCCATAGGACACGCGGCTGGCGTAGATCTTCGACTTCTTGACGACGTCGCCCGTCTGCGGGCTGTGCCACATGTAGCCGTTACCGGCGTAGATGCCGACGTGGTGAACGGAGCCGTTGCTGCTGTGGGAGAAGACGAGATCGCCGATCTGCCGATCCGCGGCCGCGACGACACGCACGGCGGAGCGCTGCTGCCCTGAGTTGTGTGGGAGCGAGTGCCCCAGGCGGGCGAAGACGTAGCGGGTGAACCCCGAGCAGTCGAAACGGCTGGGTCCCGCCGCGCCGTACTGGTAGGGCGCGCCGGCGTGGCGGGCCGCCTCGGCTACCGCGGCGCGCCCGAGGCTCGAGCCACTTCCGATCGTCACCGTCACCGACGGCGATGTCGTCGCGGCGTAGTCGTAGTCGCCGGCGAACCGCGTCTGCAGGACTGTGGTCGCGGTCGGTCGCGTGCTGAAACGAACGAGTCCCTCCTCGTCGCTCGTCGCGGACCGCAGGTAGGTCCACGACGACCCCGACCTCTTCCACAGCTCAATGGGATAGCCGGGCATGTACGACGAGTCCGCGGTGAGGCGAGACGTGATGACCGCCGTCGCGCCCGAGCTGACCGTTTGCCGAGCGGGGTTGATGCTGAGATGGCTGGCGACCCCGGATTGCGCGGGTGCCGCAACGGCGGGCGACGTCGTGCAGAAGACGGTGGCGATGGCAGCCGCCGCCCCGAGCCCGCACAGCAGACGCGTCGTAGCAGATCGAGGAGCGACGAACGGAGGCGGGGATACCGCAGGCAAGACAAATCCCTTCCCATCGCCTGCGGAGTCAGCTGTCGGGTTCGGACGGAAGGTGCGCCCGGCCGCTCCAGTGGGAGCAGGCTTCACCCCGAGGGCTGCTCACGCAGCCCGTGGGCCCTGGGTCCCCCGCTCCCGCCCAGGTTCGCGTCGAATCGGCGCCCGTGGTGGCCGTGGGCAGGATTAGGCGCGGCCGGGGCGTGGTTTGGTGGTTTGACCCCGCATCAGGCGGGAACCACTAAAGGTTACGGTTTTGTAATCGGCACGTCCACTGTGTGACCTTTAGGGCGAGTTGCCCCGAAGTAGTCCTCCAGGTAGACGGGCTGCACGCGCACGACCGCTCCGGTGTGTGGCGCGGCGATCATCATCCCGGCGCCGATGTAGAGCGCGACATGGTGGATGGACCCGGGCTGACCGGGGAGGGTGCCCCAGAAGAGCAGGTCACCGGGCGCGAGCGCGGCGAGGTCGGGGTGGTCGCCGGCGTACCACTGCTGGCGCGACGTCCGGGGCAGCGGGATGCCGGCCTCGCGATACGCCCAGCCGGTCAACCCGGAGCAGTCGAACGTGTTCGGCCCCGTGGCGCCCCACTGGTACGGCTTGCCGAGCTGTGACCTCGCCGCCTCGATCGCCCGCGCCGCGGTCGCAGTCGGGGCAGCCACGGTCTGACCGGCGAGGGTGGCCAGGGCCGGGCCTTCGACGATGAGCCCGGACAGCCCGGCGGCCCGACGGGCGGCATTCAGGCGGTCCGCGAATGCGCGGGCGGCCGCGGCCTCCGCCGCTAGCCGGTCCTGCTCAGCGATCTGCCGGACGTCGGCGTCCGCCGCGACCAGCAGCGAGCGTTGCTCGGCGAGTGCCGCTTCTACGCGGTGCGCGGCTGCCGCGACGGCGATCTCGAGACGTGTCTGTTGCCGGGCGATCGCCGCTAGCCGGGCGTCGGCCTGCTCGATACGACGGACGTTGGCCGTCGCCGCGTCGAGCACGCGCCGGTCGCCGGCGACGAGGGCGGAAACGGTGACGAAGCGGCCGAGCGCGTCATGCAGATCGGTGCCGTTGAGAACCGCCGCGTACATGGCTGCCTTGCCACCGGACTTGTAGAGCGCGGCGAGGCGGCCGGCCACCTGCTCGTCGCTCGCCTGCTGCGCCGCCCGCGCCTCGTCGAGCACGCCCTGCGCGGTGAGATGTGCGGTGACGGCCGCGCCGAGCTTGACCTGTGCCTCGTCGTAGTCCTCGGTCGCGACCGCCGCGCGGATCTCCAGCCGGTGTACGGCGGTCCGCAAGGCGGTTGCGCGCCGGCGCGCCTCCGTCAGGCGCGGCGACGCGCCGGCGGCCGAGGGCAGCGCCCCGATGGTCGCGGCGAGCGCGACGACGAGCGCCGCAGCGCGCAGGCCGCGGCGCGGTCGGGAGATCACGCCTCGAACTTCCCGCTGGCGCTCTCGCGCACGTCGGCCCACTTCTTCGAGAAGCCGAGGCGACGGACGATCAACGTCCGCGCGGTCCGGCGCAGCTCCAGCGTCACGTGACCGTCGGGATAGGCGAGGAACGAGCTGCGCCGCACCGTCGCGTCGTGCTCGCCCGCGAACTCGACAGCCGCGTCGTAGGCCTCGTCGACGTTCTTCGTGTTCTGCCAGGTCGCAGACGCGGTACGCGCGGCCTGCTGCGCCTGGTCAGTGGTGTTGACATGAGCGACGCCGATCGAGATCGCGTCGAAGAGGATCACGCCGACGACGACGAGAACGACCACGAGCTTGACGATCCAGCTCGTGAGGACGTCACCCCGATCCCCGCGCACGCGTCCTCCAGGTAGGCCGGCTACTGCCGGGAAGATCGGCGGGACCCCTCGGGTGCTTGAGCGTCGGCTGCGCCGATCGGCCTAGCGTCGCACGCGCGCGCGCACGATGCTGCCAAGCACGTCGATTTCCGTGAGCCGCATCCGGCGAGCGCTCACGACGTAGAGGGGCACGGCTGCCACAACGCCGGCGGCGATCGCGGCGATGGATCCGCGTACGCCGGTCCCGAGGCCGCGCATCGCCAGGCGCGAGGCGCCGTAGGCACCGAAGGCGGCAATCATCGCGGCGACGACGATGCGTGTGACGGTTCGCGCCACCCGGCGGCCGTCGAGGCCGCCGAGCCGACGACGCAGGATGCGGGCGAAGACCGCCGCCCCGACGGCATAGGACAGGCCGTAGCCGAGGGCGAGCCCGACGATGCGCGCACTGCCGTCGAGGACGACGAACAGGACGACGTCGGCGGCGACGTTGACGGCGTTGACCGCGATGTTGACCAGGGCAGGGGTCCGGCTGTCGTGCATCGCGTAGAACGCGCGCAGCTGGAGCTGGAAGGCGGAGAAGAAGGCGAGCCCGAAGGCGAACGCCGCCAGCACGGATCCGACGAGATGGGCGTCCGGCGCGGTTGTTACGCCGTGCGCGAAGACCGCGACGGCAACCGCGCGCCCGAGGACTACGTAGCCCAGGGCGGCCGGGATGACGGCCGCCGCGGCGAGCCGCAAGCCCTGCGAGATGTCGTCGCGCAGCGCGGCGAGGTCGTCGTCTGCGGCGTGTCGGCTCATCCGCGGCAGCAGCGCCGTGACAACGGACACCGTGATGACGGCATGCGGGAGTTGGAAGAGCAGGAACGCGTACGCGTAGGTCGTGTAGCCGGTGATGGACGACGCGAGCCGGGCAACGATCACGTAGCCGAGTTGGTTCGCGGCGACGTAGACGAGCACCCACATCGCGAGGCGGACGACGCCGCGAACGCGCGGATGACGGAGCCGCAGCCGCCAGCGGAACCCGACGGCGCGCAGCGACGGCAGCAGGGCGAGCGTCATGACGACGACGCCCAGCGAGGTCCCGATACCCAGCGTCAGCGTCTGCGCCGTAGTCATCCCGGCGGGGTCCGGGGGACGCGGCCCGGGCAGCAGGATGAAGACGCCTGCAGTGGCGATGACGACCAGGTTGTTGAGTACCGGCGTCGCCATCGGCGCGGTGAACCGCCCGCGGGTGTTCAGGATCGCGCCGACGGTCGCGCCCACGCCGTAGAAGAGGATCTGCGGCAGCAGGAAGCGCGCGAACGCGACCGCCTTGGTGAACTCCGCGGGCGAGACGTCGTGCAGGTAGACGCGCATCAGCCATGGCGCGGCGATCACACTGACGACGGACGTGACGCCGAGGACGAGCATGACGAGGCTGAGCAGGACCTGGCCGAACGCGCTGCCGTCGTCGCCGTCCTCGCGCGCCGCGCGGACCAGCCCGGGCACGACGACGCTGGTCAGGACGCCGCCGAGGAGCAGCTCGTAGACGATGTTGGGCGCCGTGTTCGCAACGTTGTAGGCGTCGGCGACTTGCGTACGCGTGCCGATGGCGGCAGCGACCACGGCCACGCGGAGGAACCCGGTGGCGCGCGAGGCGAGTGTGCCGGCCGCCATCGCGCCGCTGTGCCGGCCGAGCTCGCGAACGTCGGACCCCGTCGTGACGGTCACGCGGGTGCTGCGACGGCGAGCGGTTCGGCGTTGCGGCGTCGGCGTCTGCGCAGCACCCGCACCACGATGGCCGCCGTGAGGATGGCGAACGCCCCTCCGGTGATGCCGAGCGCGACGGCGCCGTAGGCGGTCGATCGCACGCGCAGGGTCGATGAGCTCAACTGCGCGCCGTCCGGCGTGAGCAGCCGCACGCCGATCTCGAAGATGCCTGCTTTGGTCGCCCGACCTTCGATAGGGAAGGTCCGCGTCGATCGCGGCTGGATCACCTGCTCTCCGGACACGTCGTTGCCGAGGATCAGGGCAGTCGATCGCAACCGCACGCTGATGCGGATCTCGTGGTCGAGGTCGTTGACGATCGTGATCGGAATCTGCCCCGTCTTGCTCGTCAGGGTGATGAGCCCCTTCGCGAAGACATGGATCTTGGCTTGCTGTCGGCCAAGGAGGTCCGTGACCTCGTCGAGCAACGCGCGCGCGCCGTCGATGTCATCACGCCACAGCGAGGACTCGGCGCGGAGCAGCGCGGCATCGAGTTGCTCGGAGAGCGGGTTGGGCGAGGTGAAGATCGTGCGGAAGTGCCGGAGCGCGGTGCGCGTTCGGCCCACGTCCGCGAGGAACGGCGCAGGCAGCTCCGCGTCGATGTCCGCGGCGCCGTACGTCAGCGTGGAAGCGCGTCCGGTCGTGACCGGCTCGTCCCGCGCTACGTCGGAGAGCAGTACCGGGTCGAGCCACGGCAAGGTTCGCGGTAGCGACAGCAGCCCGCGGGCGAACGCGCGGTCGGGTGCCCACACGCGCGGCGGCGTGACGACGACGTCGCGCGCGGTCGACGGTCTCTCCAGCGTGAACATCGCGGTCTCGGCGGCCCACCGCTGCAAGGCGAGCGTCGTTCCGGCGCCTGGCAGCGGGCCTTGCGCGACGAGGTTCGAGAGGGTCGCGTCGCCGACGAGCGCCGTCACCGTGCGCCCGAGGGCAGACAAGACGGTCGGGGCCGATGGCGTGAAGTTCGCCTCCGGGTCGGCCGGCACAGTGTCGGCCGAAACAACGACACCGCTGGCACCGGCGCCGACGAGGGCGTCCAGCGACTGCGCGTCGAGCGCTCCCGCCGGCGGCCACTGCAGTCGCGTGTCGGCGGCGAGGCCGAGCCGGGCGAGGACCGCTTGACCTACGGCGACCGCGTTCGTGACATCACTGCCGAGTCCCGCGCGCACGAGCGCGACGACGTCAGGGTCGCCATATGGGGTCGCGAGAACCTCGCCGGCGCTGAGCTCCGTCCGGGTGCCGGATAGCCAAGTGCCCGCAGCCCGGTTGGGCCGCACCGCGGTGACCTTGCCGTCGGCCGTGATGACCCGATAGCGGCGGGTCATGCGATCGACTGCCTCGAGCAGCTCCGGGTCAACGGCCCATGTCACCCGAGCGCCGGCATCGCGCACCGCGTCCACGATGTCGGAGAGGCGACCGTTGTCACTCACGGCGTCGGCGAGGCTGTCGCCAGCGAACAGTTCGTCCGCGCGAACCGGCGACGGCTGCAGCAGCGGCCAGACCCACGCGAGCCGCGTGCGTACCGTCCGCCCCGGCCACCATGGCAGGAACGTGTCCGCCACCCCGACCCGCGTGAAGCCGCGTCCTCCGGTGCGCGAACGCAGCTCGATCCGCAGTGGGTGAACGCTCGGCGAACGACCAACGACCGGTAGTTGGTCCGCGCGGATGTCGTAGCGCACCGGCGCGGATCCGCCCGGCACCAGCTCGTCGGCGATATCAACAGCGCGCGTCGCGACGCCCTCGCCAGAGGGCTCCGCGGCTCGTTCCGCGAGCTCGGAGCGGCTGCGCACGGGATTGCCGATGACGAGCCGAACGCGCACGTCGCGCAACGTCGTGGTGCCGGTGTTGACGACCGTGCCGCGGATCGAGAGCACGTGGTCGTGTCCCACGCCCGGCGACAGGAAACGGTTCAGCCGGGCGATCGCGAGGGTTGTCGGCATCGCCTCGTCCGCCGACTGCGCCCGGGCATCGGTGGCAACACCAGCGCCCAGAACGAGAGCAGCAGCTGCCGCCGCGGTGGCGCGCCAGCGCCGCGTCACGCGGACTCAGCGAGAAGCAGCGCCGCCTTCTCGACGAGCGTCCGTTCGTCGGCGTAGGCCAGTCGGCCGGGAAGCTCGGGGAGGGGAACCCAGGCGACCTCCTCGACCTCGATGTCGGCGTCCGAGAGCTCGCCGCCCTCGGCGAGCAACAAGAAGTGATGCACCGTCTTGTGCACGCGGTTGCCGTCAGCCACGAACCAGAAGTCGATGGTGCCGAGCGTGCCCAGCACGGTGCCCGAGATCCCCGTCTCCTCCGCCACCTCGCGCACTGCGGCGTCTTCGGCGGTCTCGCCCGGCTCGACATGCCCCTTGGGCAGTGACCAGAGCAGGCGCCCACGGCGGTCGAGCCGACCGATCAACGCGCCACATGCGTCGGCCGCGCGACGGTCGACGACGAGACCGCCGGCCGACGTCTCCTCCACCCGGCGCAACGTGCGCCTCGCTTGGGTGGGAGTCCGCGGCATAGGCGCGAGCGTAGTTGCGCAGGCACGCCGATCGGCGCCGCCACCAACAGCTTGTGTCAGCCCGCGACTGGCTCCGCGGTCGCCACGCGTTCCTCGGCTGGGGTAGCTCCTGCGTCCGCAGCGTCGGCGGCTGGCGTCGGCACGCGGACCGGCCCCGCGAGACGGGCCAGGCGCGCTCCGGTCAGCGCGAGCAGCTCCGCCGTACGCATCTTCAGCGCCGTCCCACTGTCGCCTGTCGCGGTGTATAGGACGTCCGCCCGAGCGAGTCGCAGATCGGCGTAGAGGGGCAGGGTCGGCGGTAGGCATACGGGCCCGGCGAGCGCCGCGACGTAGTCCGTGGCCGCGTTGACCGCCCCCGGGTCAGCCGCTCGCAGGGTGCGGGCGCCGACCGCCTTCGCGAGAAGTGCTGGCTGCACCGCAGTGCCCGCGGGTGCGAGGACGCCGACGAGGCCAACGTTCGTTTCGTAGAAGCTCACCGAGACACACGCAGCGGCTGGCAGGCCGAGCACCTCCGGGAGCTCGTCCGCCGCCGCCAGTGTCCGCGGCAGCCGCACGATCTCGTGCGCCGCGTTGACCGCCAGCAGCTCACGATGGATGTCCAGCGGCCCCAGCACAGTGCACACCCTCTGCCCGTTTCCGCGCCGTGACAACCCCGTGACCGTTCCGGGCTGACCGACGTGGACGCGCCTACGCTAGAGGCCCATGTCGCGACTGACCGCGGTCCAGGAGCGCGCGGTCGCCGAGCTGGTGCGCGTCTCGCCGGTCGCTGACGACCTCGGCGCCCGGTTCGAGGCAGCGGGCAAGGAGCTGCACCTCGTCGGCGGCTCGGTCCGCGACGCATTGTTGGGACGCCTGGCGGGAGACCTCGATTTCGCCACGGATGCTCGCCCCCCCGACGTCGAGCGCCTGCTTTCCGGCTGGGCCGACGCGACGTGGACCACCGGCATCGAGTTCGGCACGGTTGGCGCGGCGCGCGGCCCGTGGCGCTGCGAGATCACGACGTTTCGCACGGAGTCGTATCGGAGCGCCTCGCGCAAACCCGATGTGCGGTACGGCGAGACGCTGGCAGAGGACCTCGCGCGGCGCGACTTCACGATCAACGCGATGGCGTACTCCCTGCCCGGACATGTCTTCTGCGACCCGCACGGGGGGCTGCGCGATCTAGCCGAGCGTGTGCTGCGCACACCGCAGTCGCCCCGGGCGTCATTCGAAGACGACCCACTCCGGATGCTGCGGGCTATGCGGTTTGTCGCGCAGCTCGGCTTCGCCGTCGACCCCGAGGTCGTCGCGGCGGTCCGGGAGATGGCGGGACGGTTGGCGATCGTCTCCGCCGAACGTGTGCGCGACGAGTTCTCGAAGCTTTTGACCGCGCCGGCTCCGGTTGCGGCGCTGGAGCTGCTCGTCGACACGGGCCTTGCTGAGCAATTCCTGCCCGAGATACCACGGCTACGACTCGAGATCGACCCGGACCCGGCGCACCGGCACAAGGACGTCTACCGCCACACGCTTGCTGTTCTCGAGCGCGCTGTGTCGCTGGAAAGTGGCGGGGCAGACCTGATTCTGCGCATGGCGGCGCTGCTGCACGACATCGGCAAACCGCGCACGCGCGCCTATGGGCCCGCCGGCGTGAGCTTCCACCATCACGAGATCGTCGGAGCGCAGCTAGCGAGCGCGCGGCTGAAGTCGCTGCGCTACCCCGGCCCGTTCGTCGACGACGTCGCACGACTCGTCGAGCTGCACTTGCGTTTCCACGGTTACGGCGAAGGTGGCTGGACCGACTCCGCGGTGCGCCGCTATGTGCGCGATGCCGGTCCGTTGCTCGACCGGTTGCACGTGCTTGTGCGTTCGGACTGCACGACGCGCAACAAGCGCAAGGCCGACGCGCTCGCGCGCGCGTACAACGACCTCGAGGCGCGCATCGAGCGGCTCGCTGAGCAGGAGGAGCTGGCTGCGGTTCGTCCCGACCTCGACGGCCGCCAGGTCATGCGGCTGCTCGGCCTGCCTCCCGGCCCGGCCGTCGGTCGCGCGTTGGCGCATCTCTTGGAGCTACGACTCGACCGCGGACCGCTGTCGCCCGTAGAGGCAGAGGCCGAGTTGCGCCGATGGGCCACGGAACACGGCATAGCTCCATCGGACTAGGGAAGACCGTTCGCGTGCGCCATGTCCCGCGTCACCGAGCTCGTCGATGATGGTCACGTGACCCGACAAATGCCGCGGTACGCGTCGCTCGTCGTCGCGCTCGCCGTGACGGTCGGTGCTGTCGGGGGCTGCACCGCCCGGAGCGTCCGCAAGGTCGCGCCGGTCCTCTCGGACGTGAGCCGCGCCAGCATCGTGTCGCCCAATGGGGCTGCCCGCGTGGCCCGCGACCGCGACCACGTGCGCGCTGGAGAGACCGTGACGACGGCCGCCGGTGGCCGGGCAACGATGACCGTGCTCGATCGTCGGGTCGTCCTCGCGCCGTCGACGGCCGTCCGCGTGCCCGACGGTGCGGCGATCGACCTGCGCACGGGCAGCGTGCTCGTCGACCGCCGGCATGGCCCTGGGCTGCGGGTATCCGTCGGCGAGCTGGAGATCGACCGCATCAGTCGGGGCGCGCTGCGTGTCGAGCGCGGCTACGCCGTGCGGGTCGCGGTCCTCGACGGAACCGCGCGTGTCTCGACGCCGACCGGCCGCCGCGCCGACGTCCCCGCACTGCACCAGGTCATCGTCGCGGGCCGGGCAGTGCCAGATCGAGCTGGGCCGCTGTCCCTGCGGGACGACACCTGGGAACGCGATGTCGTCCCGACGTTGGTCGCGTCGGATGTGGCGCTCAACCGGCTCGCGGCCGGCGTCGACGCGCAGTTCCGTACTGCGGCGTCCGCCATTCGAGTAGTGCCGGTCGGCTTCGTGCGGGCGGCCGCGCCGGGCGGCAGCGCAAGCGACGTCTTGCTACCGATGGCCATCGGCCGGGTCGCCCACCTGCCGCTGACCACACAGCAGCGGATCGACCGCGCCAGCCTGCTCCGGCTCGAGGGCGCCTCGTGGGGCGTGGCGGCGGCGCTGGTGGGAGCGCCGCACACCGCAGTTGCCGCGGCGCTGGCTGCGGCCTTAGCCGGCGCACTCGCTGCTGTCCCGGGCCCACAGGCCGTCGGGCCGGGTGTTCGTGCGCCGGGTGGGGGCGCGCCTGGGCAGCCGGCGGACGGTGAGTCGGCGACCCCGAAGCCGTCGCCCTCGCGTTCGTCGTCGGGGTCCCCATCGCCGAGCACGTCGCCCAGCACGGTTGTCGAACGCGTCGTCGACACGGTGCGCCGCTTGGTGCCGACGCCGCTGCCTAGCCCGACGGCTCCGGTCGTGCGCTGAGCGAACCAGACCACCAGCCATAGGCGACCGCGGTGAGCGCGTAGCCGAGGCCGATCAACCAGACAACCGCGGGCGCGCGTCCGCTCGCCGGCAGCGCGAGTGCGGCGACCGCGGCGGCGGCGACGAACGCGACGTTGAAGACGATGTCGTAGAGCGAGAACACGCGCCCGCGGTACTGGTCGTCGACCCGCTCCTGCACGATCGTGTCCACACAGATCTTCACGCCCTGCGCCACGACGCCGAGGCCGAAGGCCGCGACGATGAACGCGGGCAGCCGATAGGGCAGCACCAGTGCGACCTCGACGACCGCAGCGAGCCCGAGCAGGACAGTGATCCAGCGTGCCTTCCCGATCCGGCGGGTGATCGGCGGCGTGACGAACGCGGCGCAGATCTGCCCGGCTGACGACGCGAAGACCGCCTCGCCGAAACCCGCGACGCCGCCATGGAGGATGCCGTCGCGCACGAAGAAGTTGCGGTAGAGCAGCAGCGTGGCGATCGTCGAGATGCCATAACAGAAGCGATGCGCGGCCATGACCAGTAGCCCGACCCCGGCGGCGCGGCGTTGCCACACGTGAACCGCGCCACGGCCGACCCCAGTGACGATGTCGGCGAGCGCGCGTGTCAACTGCCGTGGCACACGCGCATGGTCCGGCCCGAGCAGGTCGGCAGCCATCGACGTCGCGACGACGCCCGCGACGCCGTAGCCGAGGAGTCCCGCCACGATGACGACCGCGTTGGCGCCGGCGCTCTCGCCGAGCGCACCGCGCAGCACCAGCCCTACGGCGCCGCCGATGGCGAACGCGGCTCCGCCGCCCGTTGTCGCGACCGCGTTCGCGGACACGAGTCGGGACCGCGGAACGACGTGCGGCAGTGCCGCGGACAGGGCCGCGAGGACGAACCGGTTGACCGACAGGACGACGAGGGCCGTCAGGTAGAGACGGACGCCCGTGTCGCCACGCGCGACGACGGCGACGACGGGCACTCCCAACGCGGCGCGCAGCAGGTTGGCGCGAACGAGCACCTGCCGGCGGCGCCAGCGGTCGAGCAGCACGCCCGCGAACGGTCCCGCGATGCTGTAAGGCAGCAGCAACGTCGCGAACGCGCTCGCTGCCTGCGGCCCGGTCGTCTGGTGCGTCGGCGAGAAGAAGAAGTAGCTCGCCAGGCCCGCCTGTACGACACCATCAGCGGCCTGGCCGACGAAGCGCGTTGCGAGCAGCTGCCCGAAGTGTGGCTGCCGGAGGAGTTGGCGCGCGCCGCCGGCGGGCTTCACGCTTGCAGACGGGCGGCCGCGAGCCGCTCTGCTGCCTCCTCGGTGGTCACACCGTCGGCGCGCGCTGCGGCGTAGATGCTGCGCAGGGTGTCGCCGATCCCTCGGATGCCCCGTTGCACCTGCTCGCTCGACCAGCCCAACGCCTCGTAGCCGATGAGGTGGATGGCGCCGCCGCCGTTGATGACGAAGTCGGGCGCGTACAGGATGCCCGCGGCGCGGAGGAGCTGCGCGTCGGATGGTGCCGAGAGCGGGTTGTTGGCGGCGCCAGCCACGATGCGGCAGCGCAGCGCGGGGATGGTCTCCGGCGAGAGCACGCCCCCGACGGCGCATGGCGCATAGACGTCGCACTCGGTGCCGACCACGGCGTCCGGCTCGACAACCAAGACGGGTAGTCGCGCACTCATCTCGTCGGCGCGATCACTGTCGACGTCAGAGATCAGCACCTTCGCCCCGGCGTCGACCAGCATCTCGGTCAACGGTTGGCCCACCGCACCTGTGCCCTGAACCATGACGGTCCGCCCGGCCACATCGTCCGTTCCGAACACGTGTGACACCGACGCCTGGATGCCGTGGAACACGCCGACTGCGGTGTCCGGTGCGCTGCTGCCGGAACCACCGTGCGCGGGCGTACGCCCGAACACCCGGCCCGTGCCCTCGCCGATCATGTCCATGTCCGCGGCGGTGGTGTTCATGTCGGGGCCGGTGTAGTAGCGGCCCCCGAGGCGCTCGATGTTCTCGGCATGGTGACGGAGCAGCCCGTGGCGTGCCTCCGGTGACAGCGGCTCTGGCTCTACCGCGAGCACCGACTTCCCGCCGCCCATCGGTAGGCCGGCAACGGCCATCTTCAGCGTCATCGCAGCCGCCAGGCGGGCGGCGTCCGCGAGCGCATCGCCCGCAGTCGGGTAGGTCTTGATCCGCGTGCCGCCCGCTGCTGGCCCTAGCCGCGTGGAGTGCACAGCGATGAACATCGTCGCGTTGGCGGCTTCGTCGTACGACGTGAGGATGAACTCGCCGCTCCAGTTGCGCAGTACCTCGTCCACGGGTCCCCCGTACCCCGGTCCGGTGGGGCTCACCGCGTCGCCACGCGTCGTTGGGCGGCAACGACCAATGTGTCGGCACGGTGGGCCGCCGCACGGGCCGCGACGATGGGCAGCGCGAGCGCAGAGAGCGCAGCGCCAGCGACTGTGTGGGCCGCGGCAACCGCGCGCGAGACGCGGCGCGGTCGGCGGCTCGCGACGTCGAAGAAGACGTTGGGTCGGCGAGTAACCGCGTTGAGCGCGCTTTGCGACCAGCCGATGACGTCGTATTCGATCTCCCCCGCCCAGCTGCGGACCGGGACGAATCCCGACCGGCGTAGCAGCCGGTGCAGCGCGGTGGCCGTGAAGTGGTAGAGGTGCCGCGGCGGGTCGAGGTGCAGCCAATGTCGACCGAAGGCGCGCGCTGCCGCGCCGCCGGCGTTCGGGACCGCGACGACGAGGAGCGCGTCGGGCGCGGCTAGCGCGGCGATCGCGAGCAAGGTCGCCGCGGGATTCGGCAGGTGCTCAAGCGAGTGCCACATCGTGACCACGTCTACCGGGCCGAAGTCGGCCAGCGCCGGCAGGTCCGCCTCCACCCGCAGCCCTCGATGTCGCGCCTCGTCGGGCGCGAGCTCAGTCCCGGCGACCTGCCAACCGGCGCGCGTGGCCGCAACCAGAAATGCCCCGTCGCCACAGCCGACGTCGATCAGCCGCCGGCCGTTGCCGCGACCGGCGGCCTGGCGCAGCACGCGCATGCGACGGCGCAGCGCAAGTCCACCGGTCGCCCCGTGTCGCCCGCCGTGGTAGTCCGCGCCGTAGTAGGCCGCTACGTCCGTCGGAACCGGCAACGTGTGCCCGAGTCCGCACGCGACGCAGCGCCAGATCTCGAAGCGACCGCCGGTCTGTGTGTCGGTCACCGCCGGTAGCGCGCAGCGCAGCGTGCCACCGCATGCCGTACAGGTCGTCAGCATGCGAAGAGCCGTTGCCGCTTGATGTGCGCACGGTGCAGGACATAGCGCGCCGCCACGACCAAGGTCTTCGTGCCGTAGGTCACGGACTGCCGGAAGCTCACCGACGACGAGTCCTGCTCATAGCGCGTCGTGACCGGTATCTCGACCAACCGCTTGCGACAGGCGAACGCCTGGAAGATGACCTCGGTGTCGAAGACGAAGTCGTTGTGGTTCCGCCGCCAAGGCACGGTCTCCAGGAACGAACGCGAGAAAGCGCGGTACCCGGTGTGCGCCTCGCTCAGGCTTGCGCCGAGCGCGGCGTTCTCGACCGACGTCAGCACGCGGTTGGCGAGCCGTTTCCACCACGGCATCCCGCCGCCCTTCGCGCCGCCAGGCGTCAGCATCCGCGACGCGAGCACGATGTCGGCACCGCCCTCGACGATCGGTGCCACCAGCTCGGGGACGAGCTGCGGGTCGTACTGACCGTCCGGGTGAAGCATCACGACCACATCGGCACCGAGCCGCAGCGCCTCGGCGTAGCACGTCTTCTGGTTGGCGCCGTAGCCGGCGTTGACGTAGTG
>JBHELW010000313.1:0-1092 GCA_046262915.1 Mycobacteriales bacterium
GCTGACGAAAAGTGGCGGTGGTTGCCCTTCTTCGAGGCCTACTTCTCCAACTTCATTGAAGGAACGCAGTTCGGCGTCGAGGAGGCGCGTGAGATAGCGGTTGAGGGGCTCGTGCCTCCGAACCGCCCGAAGGATGCGCACGACGTGAGCGCGTCCTACCGGCTGGCTGTTGACCCCGACGAGGCCCGGCGAGTTCCGAACTCCGCCGATGAGCTGATCGGCATCCTTGAGGAGCGGCATTCGGTTCTTATGGCGGCGCGGCCGGAGAGGCGCCCGGGCGCATTCAAGGACCGGCCGAACTACGCCGGGGGGTACCGATTCGTGGACCCCGAGCTCATTGACGGCACGCTGCGTCAGGGATTCGACGTGCTCAGTGCGCTCGTCGACCCGTTCGCGCGAGCCGTTGCAATGATGCTGTTGGTCACGGAATGCCACCCGTTCGACGACGGCAACGGTCGGATCGCGCGGCTGGCGGCGAACTCCGAGCTCAGCGCGGCCGGCCAGGTGCGCTTCGTCATTCCGACCGCTTTCCGGAACAACTACCTGGCCGGGCTCACGGCTATCTCGAACGGCGCCGGTCGCGGAGAGAGCCTGATCGCGGTGCTCGACTTCGCGCAGCGATGGACGGCAGCCGTGCAGTGGCAAACCTTCGAGGTCGCCGACGCGGACATCACGGCAAGCAATGGCTATCTCGACCCCGCGGAGGCTGAAGCATCCGGACGACGCCTGCGTCTTCCCGCCGGGCCAGGCGACCCGCAGTTTCGCGGGTAGAGGTCGCCTCGTAGCGGATATCCCGGTGCAAGCGTTGCCTGCGCGTCGGCGGGAGAGGCGTTTAGGCCGCACCCGCTGCCTGGCAGGACCTACGGCAGCGCGACGAACTGGCCGAGGAACGTGCGCGCGGACGCGGTGTCCAGGCGGTAGACGACGTTGGTCGAGCGGCACACGGCGTCGCCGGTGATGGTCGTCGCGGCGATGACCGCGGACGTGCCGAGGAAGTTCGGGCCGCCGGAGTCGCCGTAGCAGGTGCCGCCGTTGCCGGTGGACGGGTTCATCGAGATGCGCAGCCACGCCGGGTTGGTCGAGTTCAGCGTG
>JBHELW010000314.1:0-1022 GCA_046262915.1 Mycobacteriales bacterium
AGCGCGGAGCTTGGGCTCAGCCCGGCGGGTGTGCGCAGGCATCTCGACGCGATGCTGGCCTCTGGTGCGGTTCGTGAGACCACACCGCCGGTCGTCACGACCCGCGGCCGGGGCCGACCGGCACGCGTGTTCATGCTCACGGAGACGGGCCGCGAGCAGTTCCCGCATTCCTACGACGACATTGCGACCGCCGCATTGCGCTACCTCGCGGAGACTGGCGGCCCGGACGCTGTCGTCTCCTTCGCCAACTCGCGCGTTGCGGAGCTCGAGCAGCGCTATCGGCCGCGCCTCGCGGCCGCGCCGGCACAGAGCCGGGCGGCGTCACTCGCGGCCGCGCTCACCGAAGACGGCTACGCCGCGACGGCGAGCGACGGCGTCGTATGCCAGCACCACTGCCCGGTCCAGCACGTCGCGGAGGAGTTCCCGCAGCTGTGCGAGGCCGAGACGGCGGTCTTCTCCCGGCTCCTCGGCACGCCCGTGCACCGGCTCACGACCATCGCGCACGGCGACGGCTGCTGCACCGCGCAGTTCACGCCGGCGCCGACGAAGCGCACGGCGACCGCCTCCCCGGCTGGCCGCCGTAGCGCCAAGAGGACGACGGCGTGACCAGCGTCGTCAAGCCAGAGCTCGAAGGCCTGGGCAACTACAGGTTCGGGTGGTCCGATTCGGACGCCGCCGGCGCCACGGCGAAGCGCGGGCTGTCGCGCGAGGTCGTCGAGGACATCTCCGCGAAGAAGAACGAGCCGGAGTGGATGCTCAAGCGCCGGCTCAAGGGCCTGGACCTCTTCCACAAGAAGCCCATGCCGTCGTGGGGCGCAGACCTGTCGGGCATCGACTTCGACAACATCAAGTACTTCGTCCGGTCGACGGAGAAGCAGGCAACGTCGTGGGACGAGCTGCCCGCCGACATCAAGAACACCTACGACAAGCTGGGCATCCCCGAGGCGGAGAAGCAGCGGCTGATCGCCGGCGTGGCGGCCCAGTACGAATGCCTCGCGCAGGACACGCGGGTCTGGACTGCC
>JBHELW010000315.1:0-1928 GCA_046262915.1 Mycobacteriales bacterium
GCGCGCGACGCCTTCGAGGGCCTCCGGCTGATGGACGCGCTGATGTCGGCGAAGCGCGGTGGCGGCGCGGTGCCGACCGCGGCAGTCGCGAAGGCGCCGGCGGAAGCCGCGTCGGAGCGACCCGCGCGGCGACGCACGCTGCCCGAGGTCGACGAGACTGCGCTACCGGCGCGTTCCGCGGTGGCCACCGACGTAACGATTCCGGTGCCGCCGTTCTACGGTTCGCGCGTCGTCAAGGGCATCCCGCTGGCCGACTACGCGTCGATGCTCGACGAGCGGGCGACGTTCATGGGCCAGTGGGGCCTGCGCGGTTCGCGGGGCGGCAAGGGCCCGACGTACGAGGAGCTCGTCGAGACCGAAGGACGCCCGCGGCTGCGCGCGTGGCTCAACCGCATCCAGGCCGAGGGCATCGTCTCGGCGGCGGTGGTCTACGGCTACTTCCGCTGCGTCAGCAAGGACGACGACCTGATCATCCTCGGCGACGCGGGGGAGGAGCGGCACCGCTTCACCTTTCCGCGGCAACGGCGCGACCGGCGGCTGTGCATCAGCGACTTCTTCCGCTCACAGGATTCGGGCGACGTCGATGTCGTCGCGTTCCACGTCGTCACGATGGGGTCGCACGTCGCAGAGGTGACCGGCGAGCTGTTCGCCGCCAACGCCTACCGCGACTACCTCGAGCTGCACGGCCTGTCGGTGCAGCTGACCGAGGCGCTCGCGGAGTACTGGCACAAGCGCGTTCGCGAGGAGCTGGGCATCGCCGGCGACGACTCGCCGCAGCTGTCCGAGGTGCTCTCGCACCAGGCATACCGCGGCTCGCGCTACTCGTTCGGCTATCCCGCGTGTCCCAACCTCGAGGACCAGACGAAGATCTTCGACCTGCTCGAACCGGAGCGCATCGGTGTCTCGCTGTCGGAGGAGTTCCAGCTGCACCCGGAGCAGTCGACCTCCGCGATCATCGTCCACCACCCCGAGGCAAAGTACTTCGCCGCCAGGTGAGCAGTGAGGTTGCCGTCCTGTTCGACCTCGACGGGCTCCTGATCGACTCCGAGCCCATCTGGTCGGTCGCCGAGGCCGAGGTCATGGAGTGGCTCGGCGGCACGTGGACCCTTGACGTCAAGGCAGCATGCCTCGGCATCCCGTACGACGAGTCGTGCCGCAAGCTCGTCGAGCTCGCCGGGTCGGACGTCGACGTGAAAGTCGTTATGACGCGCTTGCTCGAGCGCATGTGCGTCCTCTTCGCCGCCGACCTGCCGTGGCTACCCGGCGCGCGCGGGCTGCTCGACGCGCTTGCCGCGCGCGAGGTACCGCTGGCGCTGGTGTCGTCGACCTACCGCGTGCTGCTCGATGCCGCGCTCGGGCAGATCGGACGCGATCGCTTCCGGGTGACGATCGCCGGTGACGAGGTGCCCGCGGCGAAGCCGGCTCCCGACCCGTATCTGCTGGCGGCAGCAGCGCTGGGCTATCCGCCCGCTCGCTGCGTCGTGCTGGAGGACTCGCCCGCCGGAGTCGCCTCGGCCGAGGCGGCTGGGTGCGCGGTAGTCGCGGTGCCCAACGTCGTGCCCATCGAGCCGGCACCGTCGCGTCATGTCCGCGCGTCGCTCGACGACGTCGATGCCGAGTGGCTGCTGTCCCTGGCGACCGCGCGCGTCGCGCACTAGCGGCTAGTCGAGCAGGTCCGGCTGCTCGCGCACGATGCGGTCGTAGAGCGGCTGGAACGAGAGCCACCCGGCGTACTCCGACCCGACTTGCCCGCGGGTCAACGCCGCCTGCTCGGGGTCGATGAAGACACGCGGACCAGCGGCCATCGCGAGGAGCTGCGCCTGGCACGACCGCTCCATCGTGATGAACCACCAGACTGCTGAGTCGACCGACTGGCCGACGGTCAGCAGACCGTGGTTGCGCAGGATCACGGCTTTGTTGCCGCCGAG
>JBHELW010000316.1:0-1300 GCA_046262915.1 Mycobacteriales bacterium
CGACCTCTACCGCCAGCAGCGCCGCGGCGGGCGCGGCGTGCAGGGTGCCACGCTGAAGCAGGACGACATCGTCGAGCACTTCTTCGTGACGACGACGCACCACTGGATCCTGTTCTTCACGAACAAGGGCCGGGTCTACCGGGCGAAGGCGCATGAGCTACCGGAGGCGTTGCGCAGCGCGCGCGGGCAGCACGTCGCCAACATCCTCGCCTTCCAGCCCGACGAGAAGATCGCGCAGGTCCTCGACATCAAGGACTACGCCGTGGCCCCCTACCTCGTGCTCGCCACGCGGCAGGGACTCGTGAAGAAGACCCCGCTGGCCGAGTTCGACTCGAACCGCTCGGGCGGGCTGATCGCGGTGAATTTGCGTGACGACGACGAGCTCATCGGGGTGGAGCTCACCTCCGGTGAGGACGACCTGCTGCTGGTCAGCAAGCAGGCGCAGTCGATCCGCTTCGCCGAGACCGACTGTCGTCCGATGGGACGCGCGACGTCCGGCGTCATCGGGATGCGCTTGAACACGGGCGACGAAGTCCTGGCGATGGGCAAGGTGCGCGCGGACGCGGATGTCCTCGTCGCGACGGACGGCGGGTTTGCCAAACGGACGAAGATCGAGGAATACCCCCTGCAGAACCGCGGCGGAAAGGGCGTGCTAACCGCGAAGATCGTGGCCAAGCGTGGCTCGCTCGTCGGCGCGCTTATCGTGCGACCGGACGAGGACCTATTCGCCATTACGTCGGCCGGCGTCGTCATCCGGACGTCAGCGAAGACGCTGCGCAGATCACAGCGCTCGACGATGGGCGTCAAGCTCATCAACCTCGACGCGGGCACGTCGGTGGTGGCGATCGCGCGCGATGTCGAGGACGCTGATGACGACAGCGCGCCGAACGACAGGACGACTGCGTGACGACTTCCGACACCGGAGCGCCACGACCCACTCCGGATGCGGCGCCGCCCGCTGTCGACGACTCCGACGACCGCGAGCCTGACGCGCCGCCATCGGCCCCGCCGTGGGCTCAGCCCGCCCCGCCTCCCGCGGCGGCCGACCGATCAGCCAGTCCGCTAGTCCCGGCACCGGTCTCACCG
The DNA here is from genome assembly GCA_046262915.1 of Mycobacteriales bacterium. Taxonomy (GTDB): domain Bacteria; phylum Actinomycetota; class Actinomycetes; order BP-191; family BP-191; genus JBHELW01. The sequence continues at coordinate 1,087 of JBHELW010000316.1, forward strand.
GTCGCGCCTCCGCAGGCAGCGCCACCTGCGCCCCCAGCCCCCGCGCCTGCGGCGACCCCACCGACCCGGATGTCAGCGCCCGCGCCGCCGCCACGACCGCCGGTGACCGCGCCACCGAGCACGGTGCCGAGGGCGGCCCCCGACCCCGTCGCAGCCCGACCGGCAGCCCCGCGGCCGATGGGCGCTCCGGCCCCGAGTGTTCCGCCGCGCCCGG
>JBHELW010000317.1:0-1770 GCA_046262915.1 Mycobacteriales bacterium
GTAGGCGAGCCCGTGCATCTTCTCGAACGCGTGCAGGTAGAGCTCGCCGGCGCCCTTGCCCGCGGCGTACGGCGACTCGGGCGCGAGCGCGGTCCGCTCGTGCACCGGCAGCTTGTCGCGCGACCCGTAGATCGACCCACCAGACGACGTGAAGACGACTTTGCGTACGCCGGACTCCACCGCCGCCTGCAGCAGGTTGACCGTGCCGAGCACATTGACCTTGGTGTCGAGCAGCGGGTCGCGCACGCTCACCCGCACATCGATCTGCGCGGCGAGGTGATAGACGACTTCCGGCTCGGCCTTGCGCAAGATCTCCGGGAAGCGCGACTCGCTGACGTCGGAGCGCACGAAGACGAAGGCGCCCGGCCGCTCCTGCTCATTGACCAGCCGCGCGTCGTGCAGGTTGGCGAGCTTGCCGGTCGACAGGTCGTCGACACCGGTGACCTCGTGGCCTTCGGCGATCAGCCGGTCGACGAGGGTCGAGCCGATGAAGCCGGCGGCGCCGGTGACGAGGACGCGCATGGCGGCGCAGCCTAACGGCGCGCCCGGGTTCAGTCGGCGCGGTACTCGAGGTGGCTGATGTTGATCTGCGCCGTCCGCAGCCGGCTCAGCACCTTCGCGCGGAGCTCCTCCGGCGCCTGCTCGCAGGTGCACTTGCGCGCGACGAGCCGCTTGAACTCCTCCTCGATGCCGTACTCGCGCAGGCACGGCCCGCACTCTTCGAGGTGCGTGCGGATGAAGGTGATGTCGGAGTCGCCGAGCTCGCCATCGAGGTAGAGGTAGACCTGCTCGATGATGCGCTCGCAGTGCTCGCTCATCCCCCGGCCCCCTCGGACGCGGCAGCCTTCACAAGACCGCGCTCAACGGCGTAATCGTGCAGCGTCTTTTTCAGTGCCTTGCGCCCACGGTGCAGTCGCGACATCACCGTGCCGATCGGCGTGCCCATGATGTCGGCGATCTCCTGGTAGGAGAACCCCTCGACGTCGGCGAGGTAGACCGCGATGCGGAAGTCCTCGGGCAGCGCCTGCAGCGCTTCCTTCACGTCCGCGTCCGCCAGCTGGTCGAGCGCTTCGGTCTCCGCGCTGCGCAGACCGCTCGACGTGTGCGACTCCGCGCGCGCGAGCTGCCAGTCCTCGATGTCCTCGGCCATCGACTGCTGCGGCTCGCGCTGGCGCTTGCGATAAGTGTTGATGAAGGCGTTGGTGAGGATGCGGTAGAGCCACGCCTTGAGGTTGGTGCCTTCCTGGAACTGGTGGAAGGCCGCGTACGCCTTGACGTAGGTCTCCTGCACGAGGTCGTCGGCGTCCGCCGGGTTGCGCGTCATGCGCAACGCCGCGGCGTAGAGCTGGTCGAGGAACGGCAGCGCGGTCTCTTCGAACCGCCGGCTGCGCTGTTCCAGCGTCTCCTCGACGACTCTCACCTCGTCCGTCACCCTCGATCGTGCGGCGATGCCGCGCGAGGATACGCCGGAGACGTTGCGGCGCTCCCGGCAGCGGGCGGCAGTGGTTGGTGGCGCAGCCGGTGGTCGCGAGGCGTCGCGTCGGCAGCGACGGACGAGCCGCGCGCCGAGACTCACCATGCCAGTTGCCAACGCCGTGACCTACGTCACTGATTCCCGTCCGGTCCCCACCAGTTCGCTGACCCATCCCGCCGCGACCGCGGCAACCTCGGCGAGACACTCGGCGCGGGTCCGTCCGTCACCCTGGCGCGGCACGAATGAGTGGTCCGCCGCCGCGACGGCGTGAACCGTGAAGTGCCTATGCCGAGAGC
>JBHELW010000318.1:0-10573 GCA_046262915.1 Mycobacteriales bacterium
CCGACGAGCGACCAGTCCAGCGGCAGCTCGAAGTTGGTCCGCCGGCGTGCGAAGTAGTCGTCCAGCTGACGACGGACGTCGTCGAGCCGCTCGGGCGCCTCCAGTACGCGGGGCGACACGCGGCGTGCCACGAGTGGGAGCAGCGTGTCGGCGTCGGCGTACGACGTGGCAACGACTCCGCGCGGCGTCGCCGCGACGGTGAGCCGCGCGATCGGGGTGTCGACCGTGCAGTACGCGACGTCGACGAGCGACTCCGCGGCGGCCCGTCGACGAAACGACGTCACGAGCGCGTCGGGCGTCGTGATGTACGGCGCCGCCAGCGCGTCGGTGGTTACTCCTGCCATGTCAGCCTCAGCTTTCGGATGCCTTCGTGGACGTTGCGCCGCGCCGCGTCGGCGCTCGTGCCCATGAGCGCGCCGATCTCCGCGTAGTCGAGGTCGTTGACGTACCGGTGGGTGACCGCGAGGCGCTGTTTCTCCGGCAGCTCACGCACGTCGCGCCAGAGCACCGGCTCGGGGAGGCCCGCCTCCGGTGCGACCGCCGGCCGGACGCCGTTCGCCGCGTCGGCGTGTGGTGTGGGCCGGCGCGCCGCGGCGCGGTGCTCGTCGAGCGCCTTGCGGTGCGCGATCGTGAACACCCACCCGCGCAGGTTGCTCGAGTCGCGAAGTGTCGGGTACGCGCGCAATGCCGCGAGCCATGTCTCTTGGAAGCAGTCGTCCGCATCCTGCCGACCAACGACCGCGACGAGGAAGCGGTAGACCTCGTCGCGGTGCTGATCCATGAACACTTGGAACGGCGGCAGCTGCACAGTTGTTGAACGCTGCGCGGCTGCGTTTCGTGAGATCGCCGCCGACACCCCGGCACGATCTCACGCCGCGATGGCGCCGCTGCGGTCGTCGGCCTAGCCTCCGCGACGTGGCCCGCGCCAAACGGTTCCTTGCCTACGGGCTAGCCGGCTGGTCCTTCGAGGTCGCTTTCACCGGCGTGAAGGCGCCGGCACGCGACAAGAACTGGCGGCTGGCGAGCCACACCTACCTGTGGATGCTGCCGATCTACGGGTCCGCCGCGGTGCTGTTCGAGCCCGCGCACGATGCACTGCGCGCGCGGCCGTGGTGGCAGCGCGGCGCGGCGTACGCGGCTGGGATCTACGCCGTCGAGGCCGCGAGCGGGGCGGGGATTCGTCGGCTGACGGGCGAGGTGCCGTGGGACTACGCGCGACCGCGCGGGAGCCGCCGCGTCCCGTGGCACTGGCGGGGGCTCGTGCGCCCGGCATACGCGCCCGTCTGGTTCGCCGCCGGGCTCGGACTCGAGCGGCTACACGACACTCTCGACGGCCGGTAACCGGCCCCGCGGGGCCGCGTCCTCTCCGAGCCTACGCGTCTGTTTTCGGCCTTGATGGGCCGAACGCACGAAAAACCTTCTGCAGCGGGCCCTTTCGGGGTTAGCAGTCTGTGATCGGGGCATTACAGATAGCAATAGTGACTAGTAGGAAGTAGCCCCCCTTGACTACCCGTAGCGCTCGTACCCTCCTCGCCGCCGTCGGCGCCGTTGTCGTGCTCGGACTGATCGCTCCTCCGGCGTTCGCGCAGGCCGTCCCGCAGAGCGCGCCCAGCGCCCCCGCCCAGGGGCAGGGCAACGGCCAGGGCAGTGGCCAAGGGCTGGGGCAGCCCAAGCCGAAGCCGACGAAGTCGCCCGGCACGAACAACGGCTTCCCCGGCACCATCAAAGTCGCAGACCCGCTCGCCAACACTGCGCCCGGCAATGAGCCGCACCCCGGCTGCTCATTGCGTGTCGACTTCTACGGCTTCAACCTTGGGCCGCTGTCCGTGACCATCAGCGGTCAGGCGCCGACCGCGACCGACCAGCCGCTGAGCGGCGGCACCGTCGTGATCACGCAGCCGCGCAAGGGCGGCCAGTTCCAGCAGTCGGCGACGTTCGACCTCAACAGTGCGTTAGCGACCGTCACGCCGACGGCCCAGGGCTACCACCTCAAGGTCACCGTGGTCGACCCGGACAAGCCCGGCAACGGTGGCAAGCAGAAGGTGCTCTGGTTGAACTGCGCCCCGCTCACACCACGGTCACTCGTAGCTCCGAACAGCAGTGGTCTAGGCGGCGGCACCGTTACTGCGGGCGATGTGACGACCGCTGTGAAGGGCACGCGGACGACGCGGAAGCTGAGCGCAGCGGCCCCCACCGCGACCGTTCTCGGCACGCGTCTGCTGCGTTCCAGCGGCGTATTGCCGCGTACGGGACTGAAGACCACCGCGATGCTGTGGATCGGAATCGCGGTTCTGCAGTGGGGACTGATCCTCATGGCCGGCGCGCGGTTCTTCACACCCCGCAAGGGCATCGCCACCGCGTAGCACAGCCTCTCCCGCCTCCGCATCGGCCCCGATTAGGCCGTTTGCCACCGGAAAATTACTCCGTTCGGGACTTCAGACGCGGGTTTGCGGTGTGTGTGCAGGGAACTACACTGCGCAACGACGACTACACGGAGTACACGCGCCATGACCCACAATCGCAAGCTCACCGCATCGTCGGCACTCGTCGGCACTGCCCTGTTGGTCGGTCTGCTCGCCGCCCCAGCGTTCGCCGCGCCCGGCAACGGGAACGGTCCGTCGGACCCAGCCGCGTCCGGCCAGTCGACGGCTCCCGGCCAGGAGAAGAAGGCCACCCCGGAGCCGACCCCAGCGCCGGCGCAGGCACAGGGTCAGGGGGCCGACCAGGCTCAGTCGCAGCCGGTGGCCGCCGGGCAGGCGCCGAAAGCGAAGCCCACCGCGAACCCCGGTAAGAAGGACGCCGCCCCCGGGCAGACGAAGGCGCCCGGGCAAAGTGCCGGCAACTCGGGCACCGTGAAGGTCAACGGTCAGGGCAATTCGCCGAACATCAGCGCGTCGGCCGGCGGCTGTGCTGTGCGGGTGAACTTCTACGGGTTCAACAAGGGCACCTACAACGTGTCCATCAACGCGCAGGCGCCGACAGGCAACGGCGAGCTCCTCGCGAGCGACACGGTGACGATCAGCCAGGAGCGCATCCCGGGTAGCGAGTTCCAGACGTCGATCACCTTCGACCTGACCGCCTCCCTGGCGAGCTTCGAGCCGTCGGCGCAGGGCTACCACGTCAAGATCCGCGTCGTTAACCCCAGCAAGCCCGGCAACGGCGCGAAGCAGAAGGTCACCTGGCTCGATTGCCCACGGCCGACCCCGACCGTTGCCCCGACGACGGCTGGCGGCGGCGGTGGCACGACGCCGTCGCCGACCGCCACGGTGCGCGGCACGCGCATCACGCGCCCGGCGCCGCCGGTCGCCCGCGGCACGACGATCACCCGGCCCGGCGTGCGGGTGCTTGGTGTCAAGCTCACCGGGACGTTGCCGCGGACCGGCGCGCCGACGGACGCGATGTTCTGGATCGCGCTCGCCCTGCTCGAGTGGGGCGCGATCGTCACCGTCGCTGGCCGGCTCGCCGCACGGCCCGCGCGCTCCGCACCAGTTCCGGCGTAAATCCGAAGACACGCCACGGAACGGCGTCCGGCATAGGCTCGCCGGACGCCGTTCGGCATGTCTGGAGGCCTGATGCCCGTCATCGCGGTGCCCGAGGAGTTCACCGCGCTGACCGACGCGCTACGCGACTTCATCGCGCGCGAGGTGAAGCCGATCGAGGACAAGTACGCGCCGGAGCTGCAGGCCACGGGCCACATCTCGGACGCGATCGAGCTGCGCCGCGCGATCCGCAAGAAGTCGGCAGCCAACGGTTTCTACACGCTCTTCATGCCCGAAGAGGTCGGCGGAGGCGGTGTCGGCTATCTCGGGATGACCCTCGCCTACGAGGCAGTGTCGCAGAGCGGGTCATATCTCGCGATGGGTGGCGGCGTGCTGCCCAACGTCGAGGGCCCGACTCCGGTGCTGCTGGACTGCAACGACGACCAGCGGGCGCGCTACCTAGATCCGACGATGCGGGCCGAGCGCGAAGCGGCGTTCGCGCTGACCGAGCCCGAGGCCGGCTCGGATGCGACGAAGATCCGCACCCGCGCGGAACGCAAGGGTGACCGCTTCATCATCAACGGCCGCAAGCACTTCATCACCCACGGCGCCTACGCGGACTACGTGCTCCTCTTTGCCGTCACCGACCCCGACAAGGGGGCGCAGGGCGGCATCACCTGTTTCCTCGTCGACACGGACACCCCTGGTTTCGTCGTCAGCCGCAAGCAGCAGACGATGTACGACGACCACCAGGCGGAGCTGGTCTTCGACAACATGGAGGTCGGCGAGGAGCAGATCCTCGGGCGCGAAGGCTTCGGCTTTTACTCCGCGATGAAGTGGATCAACGGCGGGCGCATCCAGATTGCGGCCGGCGCGGTCGGCGTAGCACAGATGCTGCTGGACAAGATGGTCGACTATGCGAAGGTGCGCGAAGCCTTCGGCAAGCCCATCGGGAAGAACCAGTACGTGCAGGGCTACATCGTCGACTCGCTGTGCGAGGTCGAGCAGGCGCGCTATCTCACGTATGCCGCCGCGGACGCCATCGACAACGGCGCAGACGGCCGCATGGAGGCGGCGAAGGCGAAGTACGTCGCGAGCGAGATGGTCGGCCGCGTCGCGGATCGCGCGATCCAGGTCTACGGCGGCAACGGCTACATGACCGAGATGGGTATCGAGCGGTACGCCCGGATGGTGCGGGCGATGCGCCTCTACGAAGGCACGAGCGAGATCCTCAAGACCAACATCGCGAAGGGCCTCGGCCTCTAACCGTTTTCTAGCCGATTTCCGCCACTTGACTGGCTGCGACTACCGCGGGACGGGCGTGTCGCGGTAGTCAGGGCCAGTCAAGTGCGAATTGGATTGGGTTCCGGTGGTGTCGGGACGTCCGGGTCCCACGGGCGTCGGCTGTGCCGGAGGTTAGACCGGGTCGCGGGCGATCGGGCAGCTCATGCAGCGCGGCCCACCGCGCCCGCTGCCGAGCTCGCTGCCGGCGATCGGGATCACCTCGATGCCCGCTTGCTCGAGCCGCGCGTTGGTCTCGGTGTTGCGTTCGTAGGCGACGCACAGCCGCGGCGCGAGCGCGAGCGTGTTGGTGCCGTCGTCCCACTGCTCGCGTTCCATGACGACCGGGTTGAGCCCGGTGTCGATGACGCGCAGCGTGTCGATGCCCATCGCCTTCGCGGCAGCAACGAGGAAAGGCTCCGGCCGGGACACGTCAGGATCGCCGCCGTCGCCGGGCGTGATGACGATCGCCGACAGCGTTTCGGCGAACGGCGGGTACATGACGACCGCGTCGACGTCGACCATGGTGCAAACCGTGTCGAGGTGCATCGTCGCGCGCTCCTGCGCGATCGGCACCGCGAGCACCGTCTTCGCCACGCCCGCAGCGAACGCGCGCAGCGCGAACTCCTCTACGCCGGCCGGCCGCGTGCGCTGCCCAACGCCGACGGCGAGCACCCCAGGCGCCAGCGCGAGCACGTCGCCGCCTTCGAAGAACGCCTCGTCTCGGGTGCCGTCGTAGAGCTTTTGGGTTGCCGCGAAGCGCGGATGATGTCGGTAGACGACCCCGGTGATGCTCGACTCGCGCTGCCGCGCCGCCATCGACGGTCGGGTGACAGCGACGCGGTCGCCCACCCACACCGAGGAGTCGCGTGTGAAGAGCAGGTTGGGCAGGGGCGAGATGACGAAGTCCTGCTGGCTGAGCAGCGCAGTTACCACGCCGCCGCGGACCGGCACCTCGTCATGCCCGAGCCCGTCGATGAGCACGTCGGCCAGGTCGTCCGCGTGGAGACCTTCGAGATGACTGGCGAGGTCGCGCGCCAACGATGGGCCGACGGCGTACGACGGGACGGCGGCCGCGACGACTTCGGTCCGCGCGGCCGGGTTCTCGAGCGTCTCGACGAGAAGGTCGCGGAGATAGAGGACCTCGACGCCGCGGTCGCGCATCGCCTGCGTGAAGGCGTCGTGCTCGTCCTGCGCGCGACCGACCCACGGGATCGCGTCGAAGAGCAGGTCTGCGGAGTTGCGGGGCGTCAGCCGCTTGAGCTCCGCGCCCGGGCGGTGGACGAGGACGGTACGTAGCCGGCCGACCTCGTTGGACACGCCGAGTCGTACGACGTCCGCCGCTGTCGCCACGTCGCGCAGCGTATCGACGGGCTGGCATCCGAGGACCCGCTGCGGCATGGTGCGGTCATGGCTGCGCGCCGGCACACGCTCGCGAGCGCTCGTCGCGTCGAGCGCGCCGCGGGCAAGCTCTCGACGGCTGCCGTGCAGCGGATGAATGCCGAGCTTGACTGGTTCCGCGAGCTGCCGGCAGAGCCGCGGTCGTGGGTCGGACTCGTCGCCCAGGCGGGCGTACACGGGTTCACCGAGTGGCTGCGCTCACCGGACGGCCCACCGCCGCTGTCCGTCTTCGGAGCAGCGCCCCGTGAGCTCGCCCGGCTGGTGACCCTGCAGCAGGCCGTGCAGCTGGTGCGGATCACGGTCGAGACCGTCGAGCAGCACGTACCCGAGCTGGCGGCGCCGGGAGAAGAGGAACAACTCCTCACTGCGGTGCTCCGCTTCTCGCGCGAAGTGGCGTTCGCAGCCGCACACGTCTATGCCTCGGCTGCCGAAGAGCGCGGCGCCTGGCATGCGCGGCAGCAGGCGTTGCTGCTTGACGCGCTCGTGCGCGACGAGCCCGCGGATGCGCTCCAGGCGCGCGGCGCGACCCTGGGCTGGGGCACGCCGCGAACGGTGCGGCCGTTGGTCGGCAGCGCGCCCGAGGGCGACCCGGAGGTCGTAATCGACGAGGCGGAACGGCTGGCGCGCGTCGGCGGCGCCGAGGCGCTTGCCGGCCTGCAGGGAGATCGGCTGCTTCTCCTCCTGGCGAGCCGGGCACCGAGCAACGCGTTGATCCACCGCCTGCTCGACGCTTTTGGCAAAGGGCCGGTCGTCATCGGCGCGGCCGCCCACGGCATCGCGCTCGCCGCGCCGGCGGTCCGCGACGCCCTGGAGGCGTTGCGTGTCGCCGGCGCGTGGCCCGATGCGCCACGGCCCGTCCCGGCCGAGGACCTCGTGGCCGAACGCGCGCTGAACGGCGACACCAACGCGCGGGCGCGGCTGGAGGACATCTACAACAGGCTCCTCGAGGCCGGGGGCGCGGTTCTCGACACTGTCGCCGCCTACCTCGACCACGGCGGGTCCGTCGAGGCCACCGCCCGGTCGATGTACCTCCACCCGAACACGGTGCGTTACCGCCTGCAGAAGTCGATCACCGCGGTCGGGCTGTCTGCCTACGACCCGCGCGACGCGTTCACGCTGCAAGTCGCCATCCGGCTGGGCCGGCTCGCGGCTGGTTAGGGACCCGGCCGCGCCGCCGTAGTTTCTTGTAGGATTCCCACAACGTTGGTTGGACACCTCTATAGGGGTCAGCGGTCGCCTGGCGCGCTCGCGTCGTGAAGGCTGGTCCGCATGCTCGCAGTTGTTGCGCCCGGACAGGGCGCGCAGTCGGCTGGGTTCCTCACGCCCTGGCTCGCGCTGCCGGGACTAGCGCACCGCCTCGACTGGTGCTCCGCAGTGGTCGGCACAGATCTCGCCTGGCTCGGCTCGGCCGGCTCCGACGACGAGATCCGCGACACCGCTGTATGCCAGCCGTTGCTCGTTGCGATCGGGCTCGTCGTCGCCGCTGAGCTCGCGGAGTCACCAGCGATCGTCGCCGGACACAGCGTCGGCGAGCTCACGGCCGCAGCGCTCTCCGGTGCGCTCTCGGCCGAGGCCGCGCTCGTCGTTGCCCGTGAGCGGGGGCGCGCGATGGCCGAGGCCGCCGCCGCGAACCCCACGGGCATGTCGGCCGTAGTCGGCGGCGATCCGGACCAGGTCGCGGCAGCGATTGCGCAGCTCGGTCTGACCATCGCGAACAACAACGGTGCTGGCCAGGTCGTCGCGGCGGGTTCGCTCGACGCGTTGGCGTCGCTTCCCGACGCGCTCGCTGGCGTCGCGCGCGTGATTGCCCTACGCGTCGCGGGCGCGTTCCACACGGAGTACATGCGATCGGCACACCAGCGACTGGAGACTCTCGCTCCTGCGGTCCCGATCAGCGACCCGCGCCTGCCGGTCCTGTCCAACGCCGATGGTGCCCTCATCAGCACCGGCGCGGATCTGCTCGCTCGACTCGTCGCGCAGGTGGCCGCCCCCGTCCGGTGGGACCTGTGCATGGAGTCGCTCGCCGCGGCTGGTGTGACAGCAGTGCTCGAGCTGCCTCCGGCAGGCACGCTGGCCGCGCTGATCCGCCGGAGCTTGCCCGACGTAGAAGTCGTCGCCCTGCGCTCGCCGGACGACCTGCCCGCAGCGCAGCGTCTCGTTGCCGAGCACAGCCGCCGCGACGTCGCCGCGCCATTGCCGTGGCGGATCGTCGTCGCGCCCGTCGCCGGTGTGCTGGAGCCAGCCAGCGTCGGCGCGCAGCTGGACGCCGGCGCGGCAATCGGAGTCGTTGTCGGCCGTCGCGACCGCACGCCGGTCGTCACGCCTTACGGCGGGTCGCTCGTCGAGTGGCTCGTTCCCGCCGGCGACCCGGTGCGTCCGGGTCAGCCGCTCGCGCGCATGCACCCCGCGGGCGAGGACGCGTGACGGCTCTCAACGTCGCGCCCGGAGCCAAGGGCGCGCGGATCATCGGGCTGGGCGACCACCGGCCGGAGCGGGTGCTGACCAACGCGGATCTCGAGTCGATGGTCGACACGAGCGACGAATGGATCCGGTCCCGCACGGGCATCGAGCGCCGCCACCTCGCGGCGCCGGAGGAAACCGTCGTGACGATGGCGGTCGCCGCGGGTGGCAAGGCGCTCGCCGCGTCCGGCGTAGACCCGGCCGAGATCGACCTGGTCGTCGTTGCCACCTGCAGCATCCCGCTGCCCGTGCCGGGAGCAGCAGCTCGCGTCGCCACGGCGTTGGGCGCCGTCGACGCCGGCGCGGTTGACGTCAACGGCGCGTGTGCCGGCTTCGCGTACTCGTTGGCGTGGGCGGCCGACGCCGTCCGTGGTGGATCGGCGCGCAACGTGCTCGTGTGTGCGTCGGAGAAGCTGTCGAGCTTCGTCGACTACACCGACCGGGCGACGTGCATCATCTTCGGCGACGGCGCCGGCGCGGCCGTCGTCGGGCCGAGTTCTGACAACGGCATCGGCCCGGTCGTCTGGGGCAGTGACGGCGCGCGCAGCGATGCGATCGTCATCCCCGACGGCGCGGCATACGTGCGGATGGACGGACCCGCGGTCTTCCGGTGGGCGACCGGCGAGATGGTCGACGTCTGCCGGCGCGCTTGTGAGGCGGCGGGTGTCGCCCCGCACGACCTGGCCGCGTTCGTGCCGCACCAGGCCAACCTGCGCATCGTCGACTCGCTGGCGCGCAGCCTCGGCATCCCGGCCGACCGCGTCTCGCGCGACATCGTCGACACCGGCAACACGTCCGCGGCATCGGTTCCGCTGGCGCTGTCGCGGCTCGTCGCGTCCGGCCGGCTCGCGCCGGGCGACCCCATCCTGCAGGTCGCGTTCGGCGCAGGTCTGACCTACGCCGGACAGGTGGTGTGCGCACCGTGACGACCTCGATCTCACGGACGACGGCGCTCGTCACCGGCGCATCCGGCTATCTGGGCCAGGCGATCGTCGCGGCGCTCGCGCAGCCCGGCGTACACGTCGTGTGCCACTACCGCAGCGACCTCGCCGGCGCGGAGAAGGCCGTCGCCGCGGCAGAGGAGCGCGGCGCCACGGCAAGTCTCGTTGCCGCCGATCTCACCGACCGCTCGGCGCCCGAGGCGCTGCTCGCGGCCTGTCCGACGCCGCCCGCCGTTCTCGTCGCCAACGCGGGCGCGACCGCCGACGGCTTGTCGATGCTGATGAGCGACGAGGCGTTCGACTCGGTGCTGGACGCCAACCTCGGCGCGGCGTTCCGCTGCGCGCGCGCTGCGCTCAAGCCGATGCTGCGGGCGCGTTACGGGCGGATCGTTTTCGTCTCCTCCGTCGCCGGGCTGCTGGGCAATGCGGGCCAGGCGAACTATTCGGCCGCGAAGGCGGGGCTCGGGGGGCTGGCGCGGGCGATGGCCCGCGAGGTCGCGAGTCGCAACATCACGGTCAACGTCGTCGCGCCGGGCGTCCTCGACGGTGGCCTCGCCGCCGACCTCGCGCTCGAGGCGTTGACGGCATCGATACCCGCCAAGCGCCGCGGCACAGCCGCGGAGACGGCGGCGGCAGTCGCGTTCCTCGCGAGCGACGCGGCGTCGTACGTCACCGGAACCACGCTGGCCGTCGACGGCGGCCTGGCGATGCACTAACCCCCTAGGAGAAGAGCACATGGACATCCGCGAAGGCCTTGCCGAGATCGTCAACGAGATCACCGGCATCAAGAAGGAGCAGATCGTCGACAGCGCGTCGTTCGTCGACGACCTCGACATCGACTCGCTCTCCATGGTCGAGGTCGCGGTCGCGGCCGAGGAGAAGTTCGGCGTGCGCATCCCCGACGAGGCGCTGGCGAAGCTGAAGACCGTGGGCGACGCGGTGTCGTTCATCCAGACGCAGGGCGTACCGGCGTAGCCATGCGAGTCCTCATCACAGGGATCGGCGCGGTGA
>JBHELW010000319.1:0-41932 GCA_046262915.1 Mycobacteriales bacterium
CGAAGGTGCGCGCGAGCTCGATGCGGAGGAGCGCGAGCAGGCGGTCGTTCGAGAGCTCGGCCACGGCTACGCGACCTTGGCCGGCACGAAGTCGGGCTGAGCGGCGAGGGTCGCGCGGAGCGCCGCGCGCGCGGCCACCGCGATCGCGATCCGCCCCTCGCACCGCTGGCGGTAAGTCACCAGCAGCAACGAGGTGAGCCGCGCGCTGTCGCTGTCCCACATCGGGAGGCGGATCGTCAGGCCGGCCGGGAGGCGCGTCGGGACCTCGCGCACGTGGTCGCGGAACAGCTGCTCGGCATGGGCGCCGAGACGGCTGGCGAGCGCGCGGAGGGCGGCGATCGGCGCGCGACGAACGCGGTCATCGCGGTCCAGCACGCGGCGTGCTGCGTCGAGCGTGCGCTCGACGTCGAGATAGGCGAGCGAGACGACGCCCCCGCGGGTCAGAAGTTCGAGCGTGGTCACGGCGAGCGTCGGCGCTCGCCCCGGGTTGAGGATGTTCTCCATGCATTGAGTAGTAATCAACGCCGGTACATCGGTCAAGGTCGCATTTTGAGTATCTCTCAACTGCGCTTGGGCGCACGCCTTCGCGAGCGCACGGGGCGCTTGCGCACGACCGCCCGGGTGGCGAGCAGCTCAACCACCGCGGCGATCAGCAGAAGAGCCTCAGCATCACCACGTAAACGACGCCCGATGCTCAACACCTCTCGACGGAGACGCACGAGGTCCACAGTTGCACATCGGCAACAAGCGCAGCAATACGCCTCATGGGGCGTCGTGCGAAGAATCGTTAAGGCTTGTCCCGATGCCGACGATTGCCAGCGAGCTGCTCGACCAGGTCGTCCACCAGCACGCGCTGCTCCGGCGACAGTAGGGACCACCGGGCATTGATCCGGCGCAAAACTTCATCCGCGCTGCTCACCGTGCTCGGAGCGGGCCGGCCGAGCTCTCGGTGAATTCCCGGGACGAGCCTGCTCTCGCGCGTTTCTGTGCGCCACAACACAGTTAGGGCACCCGGCGTGCAACCGATCCTGCGCGCCATCTCGGCCGGTGAGATCCCGGCCTTCGCCATATCGAGTCGGACGCCACGTTTCCACTCGTCATCGACGGGCCACGAGGGTCCGCGGGGTCTCGACTGGCGAGCCATCAGGGTCGGGTAGTTGACCACGGCGTTCTTGAGTGGGTCTTGACAGGTAGTGTTGAGAACGTCTCAATGCACTGGATGGAACGACCAATCCGGACCCGGCGGAAAAGCAAGGGCGAGCAGCGCCCCCGGCGTGTTCTTGCCGACTCCGAGCAGGAGCTCCGCGCTCGACTGATCGCCTGGCGCACGGCGACCGGGCGGAGCATGAGCGCCCTCGCGCGCGACGCGGACATCACCACGTCGTCGGTGTCGCTCTACTTCAGCGGCATGATGATGCCGTCGTACGCGACGCTGGTCGCGATGGTGGTCAAGGGGTTCGGCATCTCGATGCAGCGCTTCTATGGGCCGCTGCCGCAGCAGCCTAGAGCCGCCGCGTGATGGTCCGCCTCTCACCGGGTTGCACCGTGGAGCCGCTCAGAGGATCTCGCAAGCTGCGCGGGTGCGCAGCGGTGGCGCGGCTCACGTCACGGTGTTCGGCAGCGCACCACGAGCGTGACTTCCGGGAGTTCGGTCGTGCGCCGGCCGAAGACCGCGACGTGCTCGGTGCTCGTGGCGACGCCCGTCTTGTTCTCGAGCACGTCGTAGCCCGCGACGCAAACCTCGCCGGCGCGCTGCATCGCGTACCGGGTGGCGAGCGACTCGCTCACCTGCTCGTCGTCGGGCACCGAACGGATCATGTACCGCCCGTCGCTGATCGCGGTGGCCTCGGCTCGGTAGGCGTGTGCGCATCCGGCCAGAAAAAGGACTGCCAGCATCCGCACGCATCACCTCCGCATGGCACAGGCCGAGCCATCGCGGCCGAAGGTCTCTTCGATCTCGGCGCAGGCGGCCGCCCCCGGAAAGCAGCCGCTCGGCGCGCAGACCGCCATGCTGCGAAATTCACATGGCGCGTACACGCCATCGGTCGCCCTTCGACGCCACAGCTCGCAGGCTCCCGGTCCGCGATCACCGCCGGCGCAGGAGCCGAATCCGTCGGGTCTAGCTGTGCACCAGAAGCCCTGAGATGTTCGCGATTCGGATTCTGGCCCACCACAACGCACAACGATCGTGACCTCGGGCTTCCGCACCTGCTGGTAGCCGTAGCTCGTCCGGAAATAGGCGGACGACGAGCCAGCGGCGCTGTCCTGGATCTCATAGCCGCCCGGGCACAGCTCGTTCGCGCGTTCGTTGGCCGCCGCGATCGCCTCGCCTTGTCCGCCGAACGCGTTGCCGCGGACGTTGACCACGTAGAGGTCCTTGCGGATGCGCGTGGCGTCGACGCTGACGCAGGCCCCGGTCAGCACCGTCACCACGACCAGAATCTTCCTCATCCCGCCACGCTATCGCCGGGCGCGCCCTTCCGCAATCCGCCGCGTTTCGCGGCACCCGAGGTCCTCCATGGCCGATGACCGGTCCGACGCCGATCGCGCGATCCGCGAGCTCGCGCACCAGCCCAACAGGACGACGTGCGGCCTGCAGCGGACCGCCCTGGTCCGCAGCCTCCACCCGCGGATCGCCGCGCTCGACCTCGGCTCGCTGCGGGTGCTCGACCGGCTGGCAACCCGGCTCGAGCAGCTGCGGGCCGTGCACGGCGATCTCGAGCTCGACGTGGTGCACGGCCGGCTGGCCGCGCGGTTCGGCCACGAGGCGGTCGACGGCCTGCTCTACGCGATCAGTGAGCAACTCGCCGTTGAGGACCAGGACCACGCCGAGCTCCGCGAGGCCGCGCGGGCCGAGCTTCTTACCCAGCCCGGTGCAGGCGAGGCGATCCGCGAGTACCGCGAGCGAGTGCGCCAGTCGGTGCGGCTAGGCGCGGCGCCGATCGTGCGGCTGCCGCGTCGGCCGATCTGCAACGGGCTCACGGCGCGCTGGTGCCCGCGCTGCGGCGACTGCAGCTGCGGCGAGGGTGAGGCCGTCGAGCTGAACGATCCCGGATGCCCACTGCACGCGCCGGGTAGCAAGCACGCCGAACCGCCCGACGAGATCGGCGGGGTCGTCGGCGCGTACGAGGAACTGACGGTCGAGCTCGGAGGCGAGGGCTGATGGGCAAGCGCCCGAACCCGACGCGCAACGTGCCGCACCCCGCGCCCTTCGGCGGGGGGGGGCGTCGACGGCATGCGTAGCCGATCGGACTTCGCGGGCTCGACGGCGCGCTTGAAGCGGCGCACCCGTTCGCACGCCGAGTGGACGGCCAACACGGTGAAGCGCAGCGACATCACCGCACCGAAGCCCCCCCCCGCTGTTCAACCTGCACGAGGATCAGAACGACGAGCCGCTGGAGGTCGAGCCGCAGCCGATCTACGGCCAGTACCCGCGCGGGCTGATCGCGAAGCTGCTCCCCCTGCTGCGCTGCGAGCGCCGCGAGATCCTGCACGTGTGCTCCGGCGCGCTTCCGCGCGGGGAAGGGATCCGGGTCGACGTGCGGCCTGAGGCTCGACCGGACATCCTGGCGGACGGTCGCGCGCTGCCGCTGCGCGACGGCTCGATCGCCGCGGTGATGTGCGACCCGCCGTACTGCGAGGAGTACGCCGAATCGCTGTACGGGGTCGAGTACCCGCGGCCGGCGCACCTGCTCGCCGAGGCCGCGCGCGTCGTGCGGCCCGGTGGCCGCATTGCCTTCGTGCACTACATCGTGCCGGCGCCGCCGGCGGGAACGCGCGTGGTGCGGATCCTCGGGCTGTCGACAGGGTTCAACATGCCGATGCGCGCGCTCACCGTGCTCGAACGCGACCAGGCCGAGCTCGCGCTGGGGGTCGGGTGATGGCCCAGCTCGAGCTCTTACTGCCGCGGCCGCCTGCGCTGGTCGCCGCGCTCTACGTGGAGGCAGGCGGCCCCTACTTCCGCATGCGGGGCGTCGACCCGTGGGACGTCGAGCGCGACGCGCGGACCTACGCGGGGCCGCTGCCGATCGTCGCGCACCCGCCGTGCGGTCCGTGGGGTTGCCTCGCGCACCTCTACCAGGGCGCCGAGCACGACTGCGCGCCGGCAGCGATCGCGGCGGCCAGGGAATGGGGGGGGGTGGTCGAGCATCCCGAGCGCTCGCGGCTGTGGCGCGCTCTCGATCTCCCCGAGCCCGACGAGCCCGCTGACCTGTTCGGCGGATTCACGGTCGCCGTCGAGCAGTGCGCGTGGGGTCATCTCGCGCGCAAGCGCTCGTGGCTCTATGTCGTCGGCGTCCCGAGGAGCGTCGTGCTGAGCGGCGTCAGAACCGGCGGCACGCCGACGCACTGGATCTCCGGATTCCGCTCCTCGACCTCGCGCAATCCGAAGCACTACCAGCAGAACGGCAGCGCCGTCCCGCCCGGCATCAAGGTCTGCAGCGCGCAGCAGCGCCGCCGCACCCCGCCGGCGTTCGCAGCGTGGTTGGTCGAGCTCGCCGCGAGCGCGCGGCGACCGGCCGTGAGCAGGGCCGCCTGATGGACTGGAGCAACGAGCGGTTCGTGCGCCTGTACACCCGCGACACGCCCGAGTGGCTGTGCTGGTCATGGCAGGCGCGCGCGCTGTGGCCGCACCTGATCCGGAAGGCCGACCGCAGCGGCGTGATCGCCAACAAGCTCGGCGCGCGCGGCCTGGCGGCGCTGGTCGGGCTGCCGGTGGATCTGGTGGAGGCCGCCCTTCCCGACCTGGTCGCGGACGGCTGCCTCCAGGACCACCAGCTCGGCTACGTGATCCCGAACTACATCGAGGCCCAGGAGACCCCGCAGTCCGACAAACAGCGGCAGCGCGAAAGTAGGGAGCGTCGCAGGGTCGTCACAAATCGTGACAGCGAGTCACGAATCGTGACCGAACGTCACGCGGTGTCACGCGATGTCACTCCGATCCGATCCGATCCGATCCGATCCGAAGATCTCCCTCCCGCGCGCGATCCAGCGGTACCGGCCCTGGCACCTGCGCCGGCCCAGCCCCTACTCCCCGGCCCGCTCGTCACGACCCCCGCGGAGATCGCGAGGGCTCAGCCGGCCTCGCGCGAGGTCGGAAAACCGGCAACCACCGGCGAGCCGACCCTCGACCAGCTCTGGTCCGAGCTCGAGCAGGCCCGCCAGCGCGCTGCGGTCGCCCGCGGGGTCGCGATCCGCCCGCTCGTCGCGCACGATCGCGGCCGACGCGACCTCGCGGAGGCGCTCGTCGAGGCCGCTCGCGTCGGCGAGCGCGCCAAGCTGGTGGCCGACGTGCGGCACGCCATCGCGGCCGCGGAGGCCGAGTCACGCGTCGCGCCCGAGCCCGGCAAGCCCGATCGGCTCCAGTGGTTCACGGGCGCCGTGTTCAGCCCGGACAACTTCCGGCGCCTCGCTGGCACGCCGTTGGCGAAGCGATCGGCGGACGCAGGGGCGAAGCGTCGTCGGGAAGTCGCGACGCAACCGGCCTCCGCCGATCGCAAGCGGACCGCTGCCGAGCTCGCCGAGCTGAGCGCGATGGCGAACCACGTCGCGGCGCTCCCCACAGCCGAGCTCGTGAAGCGATTTGGCTCGCCCGACGGAGCGCGAGCGCCGCCGGCGAGTGCTGCACCCACCGATCCCGACGACGAACCCCGACGAAAGGCAGCAACGTGAACGTCCTGCTCTGGCACCTCGACGGCAAGCTGCCGAACCTCGCCCTGATGCGCATCGCTGCGCACCATCGCGAGCGCGGCGATCGGGTCGAGCTCCGCCGCGTGAGCAACGGCGCGGCGCTCGACGTCAAGGCGTGGCGCGAGATCGAGCCTCGGTTCGGTGACCCGGCATGGGATCGCGTCTACGCGAGCGCGATCTTCGAGCGCACGCGGCCGCTGGTCGAGCGGTTCGCGAAGCTGTACCCGACCGCCGAGCTCGGCGGCACCGGCACGTGGAGCCTCGGCCGCACGCTCGCCGACGTCGGCGTCCCCGTGGACGGTCCACTCGACTACTCGAGCTACCCCGACTTCACCGCGTCGATGGGTTTCACCATGCGCGGCTGCCGGTTCAAGTGCTCGCACTGCGTCGTTCCGCGCAAGGAGGGACGCGCCCGCGCACACGGCACCGTCGCCGAGATCTATCGCGGCGCGCCGTGGCCACCGCACCTGCACCTGCTCGACAACGATTTCTTCGGCGTGGAGACCTGGCCCGATCGCATCGCCGAGATCCGCGACGGAGGGTTCCGCGTCTCGTTCACGCAGGGCATCAACGTCCGCGTCTCCAGCGACAAAGTCGCCGCCGCGATCGCGAGCGTTGACTTCCGCGCCGACGACATGGAGACGCGCCGGATCTATACCGCCTGGGACGCGCTGGGTGACGAGCGAGTGGTGTTCCGCGGCCTCGACTGCCTGAAGGCGCACGGCATCAAGCCCGACTGGATCATGGTCTACATGCTCATCGGGCACGCGTCCGGCGAGACTCACGAGCACCGCGATCACCGGCGCCGCCGTCTTCGCGAGTACGGCTGCCGGCCCTACCCGATGCCGTTCGTGCGGACGCCCGAGCTGCTCGGGTTCCAGCGCTGGGTGGTCGACGCGTACGACAAGGGCATCCCGTGGGAGCGATGGAAGGCCGCTCGCTACAACCCGCGGCGTCTCGGAGATCGATTCTCGCTGCCGCTGTTTGGGGCGAGCTCATGACCCGCGACCTCGCGCTCGACGACCCCGAGGTGCGCGCCGACATCGCGCACCGCGAGGCGAGCAGGCGCGACAGCACGCGGAGCTCGCTCGTCGACTGCGACGAGTGTGGGTGCCACGTGAAGGCGCACGACCTCGCGAGCGGCCAGTGCAACACGCCGGCCTGCGACTGCCAGGAGTTCCAGCGGGGCGGCGGGCCGACGTGGTCGCCGCCGGCGATCGTCGAGCGCCACCCCTGCGCAAAGAGCTGCGGGACCATCGTCGACGTTCCGCAGGAGGCGCTCGACGCCTTCGAGGCGGTGAACGTGCTGCTCGGCAAGCGCGGCCAGTCCGTGCCCAAGTCGAAGGGGTTCATCTGCGACGCCTGCAAGCGCCGCGACGACGAGCTCGTCGCGGCGCTGCGACGACCGCACCAGCAACAGCACCTCGGGCTCGCGCCCGGGAAAGGACGACCGTGACACGCGAATTCCCCGAGGGAGACATCGATGAACTGCTCGAGGACTCGACCGAGATCGACTCGCAGCCGTGGCGTCATGGCCGCAAGGTCCGCCTGGTGTTCGAGGCAGATGGCGCGCACTGGGCCGCGTGGTTCGACTCGCACCACGATGAGGGCATCCAGACCTACGGCCCGGTGAAGGCGGTCAAGGTCCACCAGGTCGAGCGCACGGTAAAGGTGTGGGAGAAGGTGCCCGACCCGGCGCCAGAGGGGTCGGCGCCGTGAAGCTGGACCTCGACGAGATCGAGCGCGAGCACCGTGAACAGGCCGACGAGGGGCACAGCTACTACCCGCACTGCGGCCCGGAGGTCGTGCTCGCCCTGGTCGCAATCGCGCGCGCCGCCGAGCGGTTCGTCGACCAGCAGGGCAAGCGTGTGCTCGACCGCGAGCTCATGGGCACGGCCGACTTCGAGGGCGACCTGTTCGTCGAGCTGGTCAAGGCGCTCGAGGCGGCCGGCCGATGAAGCCCGTCCCCGCCATCGTCGAGCCGGCGCAGGTCGACGTCGACGCCGCGGCCGAGCACATCATCGTGTCGCTCGCCGGCGAGAAAGACGCCGACCGCACCGCCGTTCGTCACGAGGGACTCGCCGCCGCAGCGCGCGAGACCGCGAAGCTCCGTCGCCTCGAGGTCGGCCGCTGGCTGAACAAGGTCCGCCCGACGTGGCCTGCGAGCGGCCCGAAGGCGCGCGGGTGGAGCGAGTTCCTCGCGCGCGTCGGTCTCGACGACTCGACCGCGGTGCGGTACATGGACGCGGCCCGGACCAGCACGGTCCACGGCGAGCCGCCCCGGCCGAGTTCTCCACAGGATCCGGCTCACGGCCGCCAGGTGAGCCAGATCTCGGGTGAGGCGCCGCCGGGCGACGTCGCGCCGGTGCTCTCGCTGGTGCCGAGCCCGGACGCCGAGGTCGAGATCGACCGCGACACGTGGTGCACCCCGCCGTGGCTCACCGAGCCGCTCGGACGATTCGACCTGGATCCGTGCAGCAACGAGCGCTCGCAGGTGCAGGCCGCGACGACGTTCGTGCTCGACCTCGGCATCGACGGGCTGGCTCGCGGCGAGGACGTCAACCCGGGCTGGCGCGTGTTCATCAACCCGCCCTACAGCGACGTGCCGCCCTGGATCGCCGCGTACAAGCACACGCGGTTCTGCTTCCTGCTCAAGCTCGACACCAGCACGAAGTGGTTCGCCGAGCTCCACGCGGCGAGCGCGCTGATCCTGATCCCTCGCCGCCGCGTGAACTTCATCCCGCCGCCGGGCGTGCCGCCCGAGCGAGCGGTCGCCCAGCAGTTCCCGCATGCGCTGTTCTACGCCAACGCCGAGGACGCGACCGACGCGATCCGCGCGATGTGCTGGAGCTGGCGCGTCGACCACTGACACCTGACCCGAGAAAGGAACGCCATGGCACCGAAGCAAGAAGGACTCCCCGGTATCCCGCAACCGCCCAAGCGCAAGGTGATCGACGAGATCGAGGACCTGTGCCTCGACATCGACAAGGACGCCGGGAAGCGCACCGCGATCAGCGACAAGATCGCCGAGAAGAACGCGACCCGCCAGGGGCTGCTCGTCAAGCACAAGCTCGACGTCTACACCTACGAGGATACGAACGGCGTGCTCCAGGACGTGCAGCTCGAGAAGGTCATCAAGAAGCGCAAGAGCAAGCTCAACCCGAAGAAGCCCAAGAAGGGCGACGACGAGTGATCGCTCGCCGCCGCATCCTCGCCCGGCGCGAGCTCGGCCCGGCGCTGCAGCACGCGAGCGCCACGACGCCCGGCGACCAGTGCCCCGCGACCATCGAGCTCGACGGCACGATCTACCGGTGCGGGCGCGGACACGTCGACGGGATCCACGACGCGTTCCGCGAGCACCACGATGGCGGGGCTGTCCGGTGGTAGACCCCGCCGAGCACATCCTGGTCGACGCGCTCGGCGATCCCGAAGCGGCGCCCGCGAAGAAGCGCCGCAAGTCGTCGATCTCGCCGACCAGCAGGACGCTCGCCGAGTGCCGCAAGCGCGGGTGGATCGCGCAGGTGGTCGAGCAGCACCTGCCGTTCCCGAAGCCGTTCGGGACGAAGCGCGACCTGTTCGGGGTGATCGACATCGTGGCGATCTGCCCGGGATGCCCGTCAGACTTCAGTGATGCGCCGTTCATCGGGAGGCCCAGCATCGTCGCCATCCAGGCCACGTCAGCGCTGACCGGCGGCAACCACGCCGCGCGGCGCGCGAAGATCCTCGCCGAGCCGCGCGCCAAGGCGTGGGTCGAAGCGGGCGGGCGGCTCGAGCTGTGGTCGTGGAGCAAGCGCGGCGACCGGGGCAAGGCCAAGCGGTGGACCTTGCGCGTCGAGGCGTTCACGGCCGAGAGCTGGAGCGGCGCGGCGGCCGAGGTCAGCGAGGGCTGATGGCGAAGCGGCAGTCGCGGCGCACGATCAGCGTCCAGCGCGAGCTCTACATCGCGCTCGACGCCCTGGCCGCCCGCGAGCGAATCCCGCTCTCGCAGCTCGCCGGCCAGGCGATCGCCGCGTTGCTCTCCGGCCGCGTGCCGATCGAGCCGGCGCGCTCTTCGTACGAGCTCGGCGTCGCGGTCCGGCAGCTGCGAGCCCAGCGGGCGCCGCGACGCCCGATCGTCGCGCTGCCCCAGCCACCCGCCGACCCGATCGGCGCCTGCGCCAACTGCGGCCGCGACGACCTGCCGGTGAAGGCCACGCAGTTCGACGCGGGCGGTCCGACGTACCTGATCTGCACGGCCTGCAACGACCAACCGCCGCCCGATCGACCGCGGCGGCGCCGGCGCGCCGAGGCGAGCGCATGATCAACACCGACTTCGACCCGGTGTACGGCTGCGAGCTGGCGATCGGCCGGCGCGACAAGGACGGCTACGTGTTCGCGGGCGAGCGGCGCGCGCACCTCGTCGCCTGGGATCGAGCGCACGGCCCCGTAGCCGACGGGTTCGAGCTCGACCACACCTGCCGGCGTCGCGCGTGCTGCTCGCTCGACCACCTCGAGCTCGTCACCCGCCGCGAGAACGAGCTGCGCAAGCGCTGGTCACATCGCACGCGGATCGCCAGCTGTCCGCGCGGTCACCGGCTGAGCGAGACGGCGATCGTCACGCCCGAAGGCGGGAGGGTCTGTAGAACGTGCCGCGACCTCGCAGTGCAGGAGCAGCAGCTGTGACCGGCTCCGAGCGCGCGAGCACTGCGTCTCTCAGCACGGGCGGCAGCGGTACATGCAGAGAAGAACGCGCGCACCCGAATCGTGTCAATCCCCAGGCGAGCGATCCCCGGAGGGCCACCCCCTTGGAGGCCACCCCGGCTGCGGGCGCGCGCAGCTGCTCGCGAGATCTCCTATGAAAAACCCAAAATCAGGTTCAAAACGCGATCGATCGCCCTCAGCGGCGCCGGATCCGGGCCCTCCGAGGACCACGCCGACCCTCGAGGGCGTCAACCAGGCCGCGATCGAGACCATGGCCCTCGGCGTCGACGCGATCCGGGCCGAGATCGAGCGCGTTCGCACCGGCAAGCTCGGCAAGAGCAAGCGCGACCCCGGCTCGCTGGTCGCGTCCCTCGCCTCGAAGGCCGGCGCGATCTACGAGGCGACGCGCAAAGCCGAGGCCGCGCGCCTGAAACGCCTCGAATCCATCACCCCGGCGCTGGTCCTGCAGTGGTTCCGCCAGCTCGACCGCGCCGATCGCGAACACATCTTACGCGAGCTCTCGGTGATCGAGAGCCGCAGAAGTGGACTTGCATGACCTGGCAGATCAAAGTCCGCACCGCGCCCGGCGCCCTGGTCGCCGCCGAGTACGAGTGCCCGGTGCATGGCCGGTTCGCCGTGGACGTGCCGCGCGGCGAGAACGGCGATCCGCCGGCCGAGTGGCCGTGCGCCGCCCCGATGTATCCCGGTCCCGGCGCGTCCGTCGACTACGCGTTCGCGCTAGCGATGCCGATGCGGCGCGAAGACTATGGCACGTGCGGCACGCCCTCGCCGCACGTCATCTCCGCGCCGGCGCGCTGCAAAGTGCGCCTCGTCGAAGCAGTCCGCGGGCGCGATCAGAAGCCCGAGCACAAGACCTGGACCGACATGACCAACCTGATGGAGGGTCAACCCGTGGACGAGTGGCGCGAGGACCGCGAGCGCAAGGTCTGGGACGAGGAGCGGCACAAGGCCGTGAAGGAGATCCTCAATGGTTGAGATGGGTCGCGGAACGTTCCGCATCTACTTCAACCGCCACGGCGCGGCGCCGCTGGTCTGGTGCGTGGCCACCGACGAGTGGGAGCTCGCGGTCGCCGCCGTGTCGATCCGGACGGCGGCCGGCACGCGGTACGAGCCCAAGGCGACCCCCGACGGCGAGGACGGCAAGCCGAGCGCCTGGATCGTGGCCGCCGGCGTACTCGCGCTGAACGGCAGCGAGGCGATCATCATCGGCGGATCCGACCCGGAGATCGCCGAGCGATGAAGGTCTACGGCCTCGCCGACCTCTCGCCCGGCTCCGACGATCGCGCGTTCGTCATCGCGACCTGGTCGAGCTCCTACAAGAGCTCGCACTTCGCCGGGATGATCGCGGCCGAGGACTGGGCCACGGTGATGCACGCCCAGATCGGCAAGCTGCTCGACCGGCCTGACACCCGCACGCTGGTCGCCCGCGGCGGCCGCGACTTCCTGTACGGGTTCATCGCCGGTGACCCGGACCTGCGCGTGACCCTGAGCGAGCCCGCCGGAGGGCGTCGGTGGGTCGACGTCGAGTACGTCGGGGTCGTGCACTACGTCTACGTCAAGGACGCATTCCGCAGCGAGGCGCACCCGGATGGCTCGCGGGGCGGCCCGCGGATCGCCCGCGGACTACTCGGCGCGCTCGGAATCGAGCCCGCGCAGCCGTTCCTCTACACCTGCCGGACCGGGGTCGTCGCCCGGCTGCAGGAGAAGATCCCCCGCGCCCGCTTCGCCCCCGCGGCGGCGCGATACACCAACTACCGGGACCACCAACATGAGCAACGATAACCGCGATCGCCCGCGCGCCGCCGCGCCCCTCCTCGAGCCCATCCGGGTGCGCGAGCTGTGGTTCTTCATGCCCGGCGGCCCGCCTCTGCCGATGTCGAACAGCGGCGGCGGCCGCGGCAAGATCGCGGCGCGCGAGAAAGAGGGCACGCGGATCACGATCCAGTTCGAGCCCTGGCTGCGGCACCATCGCGTGCGTGAGGTCGTCCACGGCAAGCTGAAGGTCGAGTTCTGCATCCCCGAGTCGGCGGTCGTCTACGTTCCCGAGGACCAGCCGGCCGAGCCGGAACCGGAGCGCAAGGCGTGATCCGGCTCGCCACCATCGTGAGCACCGCAGATGCCGGCGCGGCGCGCGGCGCGCTCGAGGGCGCCATCGAGCTCGAGCTCGGCGCCGGCGGCTGGACGGCAGCCGAGGACCTGCCCGCGATCTTCGCCGAGCGCACGAAGCGCACGGTCTCGCCGCGGATGGCCGCCCGGCTGAACGTCCAGGACAGCGACGGCACCCTGATCGTGTCCTTCCGGTCCGATCTCGCGCCCGGCACCCCGGTGGCGTACGTGGACCAGGCCATCGAGCAGCAGCGCAAGCCGGCGCTGCACGTCGTGCTGCCCGCCGGCGAGCGATCGCGGGTCACAGAGGACCTGCGCAAGGGCGTCGTGGCCTGGCTCGCGGAAGAGAAGATCAACACGCTGCACGTCACCGGGCCGCGCGAGGTCGACGAGCCGGGCATCCAGCAGGCCACGCGGGACGCGCTGGTGTGGCTGCTCGAGGACGAGCTCGCGCCGGCGATCGGCGCCGCGCCGCAGCCCGCTGCCGGGGGCTGATGGCCGGTCGCCGGCCCCGCGCCGAGCCGCACGAGCGCGTGAAGGCCGAGCGGCGCGTGCTTTCGCCTGACGAGCGCTGGGCTACCGAGATCCGCGAGCGCATCCTCGCCGACTGCCACCCGTTCCAGCGCGCCGCCGTCGAGGATCCGTCGCGCCGCGTGTCGATCCTGGCTGGCCGCGGCGGCGCCAAGACGACGACGCTGCGGTGTCGCGCAGCGATCAAGCTCACGTCGATCCGCGAGGCGGAGATCCTGTTCTTCGCCCGGACCAAGGGCCACGCCAAGAAGCTCTACTGGAACCCGCTCCAGCGGATGAACGAGCACTACGGGCTCAAGTTGAGGTTCAAGGAGAGCGAGCAGACGGCCACCTGCACGCGCACCGGCAGCGTCATCACGATCAAGGGGATGGAGGATGACTCGGACATCGAGATCCACCGCGGCTACCCGTTCAACGAGGTCCAGGTCGACGAGGCGGCGAGCCATCCGGTAGCTCGCGTCGCGAAGCTCAAGGACGAGATCGTCGGCCCGCGACTCGGCGAGCGCGGAGGCTGTTTCGTGCTCGCCGGAACCGCCGGATTCGATCTGAAGGGCGACTTCTACGACGCGACGTTCCCGGGCTCGAAGGAGCACGCGCGGTACGTCGATCGCGGAAACGAGGGGTACGAGGAGCGCTACTGGTCCTCCCACTACTGGACCGCGAAGATGGTCTACGAGCTGCCGCGAGCTCGGCAGCTCTACCCGGCGATCGCCTCGAACTGGGAGGAGGCGCTCCTCGAAAAGACCAAGAAGGGCTGGTCCGACGACAACCCGATCTGGCTGCGCGAGTACATCGCGCAGTGGGCCGCGAACGACACCAACATGGTGTTCCACTACCGGCCCGAGCTGAATCAGTGGGACCCGTTCGGCGGCGCGAAGCTCGAGGGGATTCAGGGCCTGGTGATCGCGCTCGCGAAGCTCCGCGAGATGGGGCTGGTCGACCTGCGGTTCGTCTACGGCGGCGACATGGGAACCGCTCTTCCGTACGCGCTGAACATCTTCGCGTTCTCGCCGAAGGATGCGAAGCGCGGCATCTGGCACGTGATGTTCTTCGAGCGGACCGGGATGCACGCGCGTCCGATCGCCGAGCTCCACATGGGGCCCGAGGCGGCCGAGCGAGCGTTCCTCCACCGGCCGGCTGAGCCGTACGCGGGCGCGCTCGGCGTCACCGGCTGGCCCGACGCGCAGGTGATGGACACCGATCTCGCCACGCTGGCCGAACTGACGAACACCTACGGCCTGCCCTACAAGAAGGCGGAGAAGAACCCACACTACAAGAAGGGCGCGATCGAGCTCACCAACGGCGACCTGATCGACAGCCGGATCCACGTGATCAAGGGCTCGCCGCTCGAGGACCAGCTGACCAGCCTGCAGTGGCGCGAGAACCGCTTCGGGCACGTCGAGGAGGATCAGCGCCAGGCATCCCACAGCTCGGACACCCTGGTGTACGGCCGCAAGGAGATCGCCGGACTGTTCGAATCCGGCGCGGTCGAGCAGGAAGCTGGCCCCGGCGCCCCGACCCCGCCCCAGCCCGTGACGCGCCGCGAGCCGGGGATCTATAGCCAACCCGCGGGGGGTGGCTTGAGTACGACGCGCCGCCCTGTAGATCCTTGGCGCAAGCTGTGACCGCCCAGGAAGCTGCCGAGCTGCTCGATACCATCGCGGATCGCGCCCCCAAGCTGCGCGCGGCCGGGGTGTTCGGCGAGGTCAGGCTCGGCGACATCGTGTTCATCGTCGCGCCGGCGGACCCCGGCCCCGGCCTCGCCGAGGAGAGGCCGCTGATCGATCCGCTCAAGGATCCGGCGACGCACGGCCACTTCGGGCGCGGCGCCGCGGATCGTGTCCCCCGGTTCACGCGGACGCCGCTCATCCCGGGTGAGAAGTGATGCTGAACCCGTTCGAGCACTGGTACGACGCGACGCAGGACGACTGCCACGCGCAGGTGTTCCGCTTCGTGAACAAGATCGAGCAGGAGCAGGCCGACGTCTATGACCGGCTGATGACCCTCGAGTCGCTGTACGACAAGCACAGCCCCGAGGGCAGCCTCGCCGAGGACCCGCGCGCGGCTGGCGAGATGCTCAACGACATGTACGAGAACGTCGTTGCGTCCAACGTCGACACCACGTACGCGTCGATCGCGACGGCCGAGATCCGGGCGCGTTTCCTCACCGACGGCGCCGGCTGGTCCACCCAGCGCCGCGCTGCGAAGATGGAGCTCTACGCCGAGGGCCTCGGCAAACAGCTCGCCATCCACCGGAAGTGCCGACTGGCGTTCCGCGAGGCGGCCAAGATCGGCGGCGGGCTGGTCAAGGTCTACGCCGACCGGTGGGATCAGGTGTGCGTCGAGCACATTCCCCTCGTGGAGATCGTGGTTCCCGACGCCGATCACCAGAGCGGCGCGCCACCGCTGCAGCTGCACCACGTGATGCGGAACTACGACCGCGACCGGCTCAAGGCCGAGTTCCCCGAGTACGCCGACGAGATCGAGGCCTTCCGAGGGACGACGCTGCCGGCCAACGTGATGGACCGGCACCCCACCCGGTCGAGCTGGGCGCACAACAAGGTCACCGTCATCGAGAGCTGGCGGCTGCCGATCGGCGTCCGTCCGGCCAAGGACGGCGAGAAGAGCTCGAAGGGCGCCAGATACGTCCCGGGCCGGCACACGATCACGATCGCCACCCGGACGCTGCTCGACGAGCCGTACCACAAGCCGTACCACCCGATCGCGGTGATCGAGTGGTCGGCGCGGAACGGTTCGTTCTTCCCGATCAGCGGCTCCGAGCGGATCGTCGGCCTGCAAAGGGCCCTGAACCTGCGCAACTGGACCATCGAGCAGATGCTCCAGCAGAACGCCCGGGTCACGACCTGGGTGCGCCCGGCCGACTTCGGGGCCGTGACGAAGATGCAGGCGACCGAGGTCGGCAACTTCATCCCGATCAAAGGCGAGTACCCCAAGACGGAGACCCCGCCCGCGGTGCACCCCGAGCTGCTCAACAGCCGGATCCAGCTCAAGCAGTCGGCGGCGGACGAGTTCGGCCAGAGTCAGGCCCGGCAGCGCGGCGAGATCCCCGCGGGGCTCCAGACCGGCGCCGCGGTGCGCGAGGCGACCAGCGCCCAGACGCAGCGCTACGCGCCCCAGGAGGCTGCGTTCGAGCAGCTCGTCCTCGACGTCAACTGGCTGATGATCGACGCGTGCAAGGACCTCGGCAAGGCGGCGCCGACCGTGCTCGAGAGCCGCTGGCAGCAGCCGATCGGGTGGGGGGAGGTCGACATGGGCCAGGTGAAGATCCAGATCGCCGCCGCTTCGACGCTGCCGCGCACCGCCGCCGGCCGCGAGCAGACGATCCTCGAGTGGGCGCAGGCGGGGGTGATCAGCACCGACACGTTCCGGCGACTGATCGGACATCCCGACCTCGAGAGCGAGATGTCCCAGTACACCGCCGCGCTCGACGTGATCGACCTCGAGATCGAGGCCATCCTCGACGGCGGAACCGCGGTCCCCGAGCCATACGACAACCTGAAGATGATCGAATGGCGCGCGACGCAGATGTACAACCGGATCCGCCCGAGCGGCCGCCGGAAGGGCGCGCCGGAGGCCGTGCTCGAGTCCTTGCGCGATTATATCGACCAGGCCGCCTTCCTGGCCTCGATGCAGGCGCAGAACGACAACGCCGCACCCGGCGCGATGCCCGGTGCCGCACCCGCGGGCCCGCCCGGCCAGGACGCCATCGCGACTCCGCCCGGCGGTGGGCCGCCGACTGCCGCGCTGTCGCCCCAGGCGATGCAACTCCGCGGTACGGCGATCCCGTCCGCCGCCTGATCGGGTGAGATCCCGACCCGGCGTCACAATCCGGCGCAGATCGTGTAGCCCTCAATGCACATGCCAGCTCCGGCCGCCGATTCAGCCCCCGTGACCAACGGCGCGCAGACCCAGGGCACCGGGGATGAGGTCGCGTCGCTGCTCGCCGAGCTGGAGGCCGAGGGCAAGACGAAGCCGGCGGACCCGGCCCCGGCCAAGCCGGCCGCGAAGTCTGCGAAGCCAGCGCCGTCGGTCGAGCCCGCCGGGGATGCGGCGGACGACGCCGATCCGGACGACGAGCGCGCCGACGACCGGGGCAAGGACCGCGATCGCGACGAGGACGACGAGGATGAGGTCGACGCGGATGCGGACGATCCCGACGACGAGGACGCCGATCCGGACGACGACGAGGACCGCGACGGCGACCAGGACGACGAGCCCGACGAGGACGCCGATGCCGATCCCGAGACCAAGAAGCGGATGGCGGCGGTGCGGCGCACGGACCGTCGCCTGCGCGAGCGACGCGACGCCGAGCGCGCACAGCTCGACCGCGACCGCGCCGCGTTCCAGACCGAGACCCGGCAGCTCCGCGGCGAGGTCGACCAGTTCAAGAAGCTGATCGCGCGCGCCAAGATCGACCCGGTCGCGCTGCTCGAGGCCGCCGGGCTCGGGCCGGACGACATGGAATACGCGGCGACGCAGGCGTTCGCGCGCTCTGCCAAGGCGTCCGGCAAGCCCGAGTACCGCACCGCGGCCGAGCGCGCGATCCGCGAGCGCGAGTCCGCCGACAAGGCGACCGCCAGTGAGAAGCGGATCGCCGACCTCGAAGCCAAGCTCGAGGCCAAGGAACGCCAGGCCGCGGAGGACGCCGAGCTCGAGGCCTACTTCAAGCGCGCGCTCCGCAAGGCGACCGACGCCACCCCGATCACGAAGAAGTTGATCGACACGCGCCCCAAGCTGGCGCGGCGCGAACTGACCGCCACCGCCGGCGAGCTCGCCCAGAAGCTCGGGCGGCTGCCCAAGGTCGCCGAGCTCCTGGTCGAGCACGAGCGCAAGGAGGCGCGCGCGCTGCGGGCCCGCGGGATCGCGGTGCCCGGCGCCGCTGCGCCGGCGGCCGAGACCGAGGCCGCCGCCAAGGACACGAAGGCCGCGCCCGTGAAGCCGGCCAAGGGCGCGAAGCCCGCGGCGGCCGCAAAGCCCGCGACCAAGCCGGCCGCGAAGCCAGAAGCCGAAGTCGGCGCGGGGCTGCCGTCCACCGACGATCTCCTCCGGGAGATGAGGGCCGGCGCCCACCTGATCTGATTCCCGGCGCGCCACCGCGCGCCTGCTACCGCCTGCGACCGAAGTCCTTACCCTTCCTGCCATAAGTCGACGGCACACAACCCACTGAAGTTCGCCACCTCGACGAGGTGGCTCGAGGGAACCGTGCATGTCGACCATTCCGGCCAGTGACTTTCAGACGGTGGCGTTCATTTTCAAGCGCCGCTACTCCGACGCGGGCGTCGCGGACATCACCCAACGCGACAAGCCCACGTACACCATGATCTCGAAGCGTCAGGGCCTCGGCGGCCAGGACTTCGCGTACGCCACGGTGACCGGCAATCCGCAGGGCGTGGGCAATACGTTCGATGCGTCGCGCTCCGCCGCGTCGCCGCTCAAAGGCGAGCAGTTCATCGCCACCGACGTGGTGAAGTACGGCTATCTGACCCTCGACGGGCCGTCGATCCGTCGAAACAAGGCCAACAACGCGGTGTTCGTCGACTTCGTGGTGCGCCACGTCGATGGCATCCTCGCCCAGCTCGGCAGCGAGATCTCTTTCGACCTGCACCGCGATGGCGCCGGCCTCCGCGGCCGGCGCGCCTCGGCTGCGGGCAACACGATCACCCTGACCAAGGCGTCCGACGTCCACTACTTCTACCGCGGCATGACGATCATCGCCGCGCAGAACGCCGACGGGACGTCGCCGCGTTCCGGATCGACGACGGTCATGAAGATCCTTCGCGCGTCCAAGCAGATCGTCGTGGCCGACGCGAGCGCGATCTCGTCGTTCTCCGACAATGACTTCCTGTTCCGGCTCGGGCAGACCGCCTCGAACGGAATCCAGGGTATGGGCGCGTGCACGCCGCTCGCGGCCCCGACGGCGGGCGTGCTGTTTCGCCAGGTCGAGCGCACCAACGACCTCGAGGCGCTCGCTGGCACGCGGATCGACGATCCCGACGTGCTGCCGGAAGATCAGATCGGCAACCTCGCGGTGCAGGCGAGTCTGATGGGCAAGAAGCTGGAGCGGGCGACCGTCTACCCGACCGAGTTCCAGGCGATGGTCAAGCGCCTCGGCGCGAAGATCCAGTACACGAACCCTGGCGGCCAGGCGAAGATCGGATTCCAGTCGATCGTCATCAACGCGGCCAGCTACGCGATCGAGGTCATGGCCGAGCCGGACATCGTGCCGGCCGAGGTTCGCGCGTACGCCAACGACGCGCACAACATCACCTACCTCGGTTCGACGGTGGTGTACCTGATCCGCGACGACGCGGGCGTGGCGCACAACATCGGTGACGCCGATGGCCTCGAGTACCGCGCGGTGTTTCAGGGCAACTACCTGCAGCCCGACCAGGCGGCGCACGGCGTCGCGTCGTTCCAGTCCGCCAGCTGATCCCTTCCTGACACCCAGCAACGCATCCACCGCGGCGCTTCACCGGTGCCGCTGAAACGAGAACGACATGAGCGACCTGAATATCGCAAAGACCATCTGGGCCCGGCTCTCGCGCGCGCTGCCGCAGCCCACCGACGACGGCCAATACGGCGCGGTGCGCGGCAACCGCTACGGCGAGCTCTTCTCCGCGCCCACGGGGAAGTGGCGCCACAACCGCGCCGCGGAGGGGACCTACTTCATCGCGCACAACGCGACGAACGACGCCGCGACCACGCTCGCCGGCCACGCCGCGCCGGCTCTCGCGGATGCCGACGCGACGCTCACCAAGCCGTTCATCTTCATCCGCAACCCGACGGCCACGACGGACAAGCGCCTGATCGAGCTCGACTTCATCGAGATCGACGTGATCACCGCCGGCGCGACCGGCGCGTCGGCGAACTGGGCCGCGCAGCTCGACACCGGCGCTACCCGCCTCTCGAGCGGCGGCACGGCCCTGACGATCGTGAACCCCAACATGCAATCGACCGCGGCGTCGGTCCTGACTTCGACCAACAGCCTGCTGGGTGGCGCGGTCGTCGTCGGCGCCGAGAGCAGCGTGCGCGAACTCGGCCACGGTCAGATCCGCCCCTCGATCGAGATCGCCGGCGATCAGTACATGTTCGTGTTCGGCGGCGATCCCGAGGCCATCGGCTCGGCGGGCGCGACGGCCGCGGCCGCGGTCCGGCGCAGCATCATCGGTCTGCCGCCGGTGCAGCTGGGGCCGACCGATCAGTTCCTGCTCGCGCTGTACGCGCCGAGCCAGAACGCGGCCGGCGTCTACAAGGTCCGCATGGGCTGGACGGAGCGCTGAGCCATGGGACCGAGCAGGTCGGATCTCGACAACGAGCAGGTTCATCGGATCCGGGTACTCGGCACCGGAGCCGCCGACGTCACCAAACAGCTGGGCGTCGAGTGCACCGTTGTTCGCCGCGCCGTCGGCGTCCACCGCATCACGTTCACGAAGACCCCGGGGACGTTCGTCATGATCGGGGGCTACATGTTCAGCGCGACGACGGCGGCCGACGTCAAAGGCCAGACCCTGACGGCCAGCGACTACACCAAGGCGACGGCGACGGCGCACGGTTTCATCGACATCTCGATCTGGAGCTCCACGTTCGCCGCCGACGATCTCCAGGCGACCGAGCACCTGGACCTCTCGCTCGTGTTCCGGGCCTGACCCCATGGCGAGCTCGGTCTCTGTCGGAACCCTCGTCGGGCGCATGAAGCGCCGGGCGAACCGCGACGGCGACAACCAGCTCGATGACACCGAGTGGAAGGAGCTCCTCGGCGAGAAGTACGAGGAGCTCCACGCGCTCGTCAGTGAGAAGGGCTCGCGGTACTTCGAGACCGAGGTCGACGTCGATCTCGGCGATCTGGCGCTGCCCGACGACTGGATGTCGACGATCGGCGTCGACGCGGTGCTGAGCGGATCGACGGGGCCGCGGCGGCCGCTGTACGGACCGATCGCGGTGCAGGACCGCACGTACCTGGTCGGCATCGCCGGCGGTGATCCGGCGTGCGCGTACGGCCTCGAGGCCGGCAACCTCGCGCTGTACCCGACGCCGACGGCCGGGTCGTACAAGCATCTGTACCTCCCCCAGCCGATCGACTACTCCTCGGCGAGCGACTCGACCGCGGTGGACGCGATCAACGTCTACGGCCGGAAGTTCCTGATCTGGGGCGTCGCGGCGATCGCCGCGTACCGCGGGTCCGAGGCGCAAGATCGCGCGCTCGCCGAGGAGGCCCGGGCGAAGGGCGATCTCGAGTATTGGGCGTGCCAGGTCGCGATGACTCACGGCCCGCGCCGGCCGATCGTCGCGCCGTGGGCCGGGCGGCCGCCGAGCTGGCGGTGGTGCCCGCGATGAAGTTCACCCGGCCGCACGCCGGCACGCTGCGCGATCCGATGGCCGAGACGATCCGCGGCGTGCAAGACCAGCAGATCGCGGAGCTGCAGGACGCCGCGCGGGCGGTCGACACGGCGCTGACCGCCGGGATGCGCCTGCTCCGCGGGCCGACGTTGCTCACGGCGAGCTCGGGAACGCACCAGCTCGCCGAGGGCACCTGCCTGGTGGTAGGCATCACGCAGGGCGCCGGTGGCGGTGGTGGTGGCGCGGGTGGCGGGGTCAATCAGGCCGCCGGCGCGGGTGGCGGCGCCGGCATCACGCTGCACTGGACGCGTGGGGAGCCTGGTGTTCGGATCGCGAATCGCTCGTGCCCGTACACCTGCGGGGCGGGCGGGGCGGGCGGGGCGAACACCGGCGGCACCGGCGGCACCGGCGGCGACGCGCAGATCACGGTCACCGGGATCCCGTTCGTCGCCAAGGGCGGCGGCGGCGGCGGCGGCCTGGCGAGCACGGCGCTCGGAACCGTGTTCGGCGGCGTTGGGCAGCCCGGCTCGTCGGGCTACCCCGGCACGTTCACGACCGCGCTGCGTGGGAACATGGGCTTCGTCGTGGGGGGTGCGGGCTTCAGCGGCGCCGGCGGCGCGTCGCCCTTCGGTATCAGCGGTGCGCCGGGGCTACTGGGCGACGGCGGAGCCGCTGCCGGGTTCGGCGCCGGCGGCGGTGGTGGCAACGCGACGGCCGCGGGCAAGGTCGGCGGGACCGGAACCGGGGGCTGTCACCAGATCTGGGAGTTCGGCTAGTGCCGCCGAGCGGTCTCAACTGGACGTCGCTGGTCCTGCGATTCGACGGCTCACTCGAGAGCAAGGTCGACGCGCGCGCGCTGGCGCCACCGAGCCTCGCCCTGGCGCAGGACGTCCAGTTCGAGGAGATCGGCGCGCTGGGCACGCGGCCGCCGTTCGGCGAGGTGATGGGCGGCGGCGCCATCTTCGGCGGTGGGGCGCTGTCGAACTGTCGGAAGCTCGCCACGGTCAACGGTGAGCTCTGCGTCTTCACCGACACCGGGTTCTACAGCTGGAATGCTCAGCTCTCGAGCTGGGTGCTGCGCGGGACGCATCTCGCGGTGTCGGTCGACGAGACGCCCCGGCTCGCGACCACCGGCGATCAGATCGATGGCGACCGTGCCGAGCTCGCGGGGACCGTCGTGGTCGCGTGGGTCGAGAACAATCAGGTCTATGCCGGCGCGATCGACAAGGTGACGGGATCGGTGCTGGTATCGCCGACTGCGGTATCGACGGCGATCGGCCGACCGCGGCTCGTCGCGCTGGCCACGAAGATCCTGCTGTTCGTCGAGGCGAGCACCACGCTGCTCACCGTGCGGGCGATCGACCCGGCCTCGCCGGGCGGCGGCATCAGCGGCGCAGGCACGACGGTGCTCGCCACGAACTACAGCCTACATTACGACGTCGTGCGCGCCGGAACTCAAGATCTCGTTGTCGGCGCGTGCCGCCGCGTGCCGACCACGAGCTACCAAGTTTTCACGGTCACTCCGGGCCTCGTCGTTACCAGTTCAACCAAGGCGCGCGTGAGCAGTGGGGCGATAGCGGTGTCGGCAGTCCCTGATGGCACCCAGACGCAGATAGTGCGCGTGGACAACGCTGCAAACATCCTGGGCGATCTCATTACGACGAGTACGCTCGCCGATGTCTTCACAGGCCAGCCGATTGGCACAGCGGACTTCGCGCCCTTCCAGATCGCCGCAGCCCATCGGAGCGTCCAGAATGGCGGAGCATATCGCTGCTACGTCTTCTGGAGCTATGTGATAACCACCTTCAGCAGTCCGCGAACACGGTCAAATTGGGTCGACACGTCAAATTCGCTTGGTACGCAGGGGCTGTTCAAGGAAGTGCTGTCCATCGCTTCGCGTGCATTCGAATACGCAGGATCGGTGTACCTATGGCTCGCATTCGGCGAGTCGACGGCGTTTACCGGATCCGGCGGCGGCGGCTTCCCCAACATTCAACTCCAGAACACTTACTTTTTGTACCGAGATGACGGCACATTGGCCAATGCGAAGTCCGTTTTTGACCATGGTGGCGGCACCGCGCCAACGGCCGGACGACTGCCGGCCGTGTCGCTCACGGCGGGATCGACCACATATTCATGGTGCGCCACCGAGCGACGGAAGTTCGTGTCTGGAGGTGCAGGCCACGTTGATTTCGCAGCGCGCTCCCCCGTTGACGTGATCTTCGCGTTCGACAGCAACGAAGCGAGGAGGAGTGCGCAGCTCGGCGCCACGCTCTATCTGTCCGGCGGTGAGCTCATCGCCTATGACGGCGTCAGGCTCGTGGAGGTCGGATTCCACGTCTACCCGTGGACGTTCGTTGCAGCCGATGCGGCGACCGGATCGGTCGCCTCCGGCACTTACACGTACAAGGTGACATGGCGCTATCAAAACGCGACAGGGGAGAGCGAGCGCTCAACCACCGCTACAACAGGCATCGTCGTCGTCAGTTCAGGGCGTGTGACGTTCGCATTCACGCAGCCGTTGACGCCGACGCACAAGCTTACCGTGCCACCAGCGGTGGAGATGTGGCGCACCCAGGTCGCGCCAGGCGCCGATGCGCCCTTCTTCCTCGTGTCGAGCAACGATCCTGCCTCCCTCACGAATCCGAATCGTTATCTCCCCAACGATCCGACGTCGGCGGCTCTTCCGACGTTCAATGATGACCTTGCCGATGCTTCGATCGAGGGCAACGAGACCAATCCCGAGAACGAGACGATCCTCGAATTCCTGGCCCCACCGGCCGCGAGGATCATCGTCCCGACCGAGACGCGTCTCCTGCTCGCGGGTATCGCTGGCGATCCGGACGCGTGGAGGTACTCGCGCGAGCGAGGCGACGGCGAGATCGTCTCGTTCCACGACGAGCTCCGCGTCGAGGTTCCGCCGACCGGCGGCTCCATCACCGCGCTGTGGGCAGATGACCAGTTCGTGTACGTCGCCCGGCAGACCGCGCTCTACGCGTTCGCCGGGCCCGGCAAGGCGAACGACGACAGCGGGCAGAACTTCAGCTTGGTCCGCACGATCTCGCGCGACGTCGGCGTGGTCTCACAGGAAGCCCACGCTGCGGCCGGTTCGCTCGGCCGGCTCCTCAAAACGGCAAAGGGCTGGTACCTGCTCACCGGCGGCGAACTGCGCTACGTCGGCGGCGCGGTCTCGGCGTTCGACAGCGACACCGTGCTCGCGGTCCACACGATCACTGCCAAGCACCAGGTCCGGATCCTGACCAGCAGTCGGATGCTGCTGTGGGACTACCGCGGGCTCATCGCGTCGACCAACCAGGACCCCGGCCGCTGGGGTGTGTGGTCGATCTCCGACGGTCTCGACGCGGTGATGTGGAACGGGACCTATGTCTACCTGACCGCGAGCGGCCCCAAGCAGGAGAGCACGACCTTCACCGGGGTCACCTACGGGCTCGATGTCGCGACGTCGCACATCAAGCCGGCCGACCTGTTCGGCGCGGTCGCGGTGCGCAAGGTCCAGCCGCTCGGCGAGTACCGAGGTGGGCATCTGCTCCGGCTGCGCATGTACTACAACTTCGACGACAGCGCGGCGGTCGACGACGTGGTGTGGAGCCCGTCGCCCACGGTGGTCGGCGGGCCGCTGCAGTTCTCGCACGGGCCCCGGCGCCGCAACTGCCAGAGCTTCAAGATCCGACTCACCGCGGTGACCGACCAGGCGCGCGCGACGCTGGCCACGACGGGGATGGCGATCTCGACCGACGGCGCGCCCTGGGCGGCGACATGGCAGGCCGCGCGCGTGGCCACCGACCAGGTCGCCTACGGTGAGCTCGGCAACCGGCTCACGATGTCGGTCGCGTTCACCGAGTTCGATGGCGCGACGATCGCCGGTCTGCCGGTCACGCTGCCGTTCGACTTCGTGAGCGAGACCGGGCTCGTCGAGGTCCGCGACCACCTCGCGTGGGATCCGGACGGCGAGCGTTGGGTGGAGGACCTCGACAACATCGGCGTCCTGGTCGCCGGCACGGTGACGGTCGCCGAGCTCGAGGCGGCGATCGCCGCTGACACCACCCTGGCGACGCTCGCGATCGCCGACAGCTCGCCCGCCAAGGTACTCGCGGCCGGCGACGCCGCGGCCGGCCAGTTCGCCGGCGGGACGTTCGGCGCGCCCACCGGCGAGGCGCTGAAGCTCACCGGCCTCGGCCTCGAAGTAGGGATCGCCGCCCCCGGCCTCACCCGGCGGCTACCAGGGAGCCAGCACGCATGACCACCACCTTCTCCAGCCTGCCCGCCGACAAGATCGACTCCGCTGGCGGATCGTCTCCCGTCGCGGTCAACCCGAAGCGGAAGTGGTCACCGAACGACGCGAACGCGGTGCTCCAGCTGTTGCGCCAGCTCTCGGCCTACCTGGCTAGCGGAACGCTCGACGCGGCCACCACGCACACGATCGCCGACCTCGACGTCGTGAGCAGCGCGAGCCCGTCGGTCGGCCCGGAGATCGACCTCGCGGGCAACCGCGGGCGATGGTTCCTCGGGATCGACGTGGCCAACGCGCAGACGTCGCGCGACCTCGTGTTGGTCGGCCAGCGCGGCACGTACTCGTTCGGCGACGGCGTGACGACTAGCGGCTCGCCAACGCTCACCAGCGCGAGTGGCGGCGGGTTCACGTCGTCGCTCGTGGGCGCGTCGATCGGCGGCGCTGGCATCCCGAACGGGACGACGGTCTCGGCCGTCGGTGGCACCACGAGCCTCACGCTGTCGGCGAACGCTACGGCGACCGCGTCGAGCGTGGCGGTGACGGTGACTCGCGGCACCGCGAGCGACCTCTTCTACGTGAAGCACCGGGGCGCCCTCGCCCCGACATTCGGTATCGGCGTCACGCCCCCGGACGGCACGGCGCGCCTGCAGGTGTCGCCGGACGACAGCGAGCCAGCAATGGGCGGGATCGCGCTGCGCATCGGACCGTCGCAGACCG
The DNA here is from genome assembly GCA_046262915.1 of Mycobacteriales bacterium. Lineage (GTDB taxonomy): Bacteria > Actinomycetota > Actinomycetes > BP-191 > BP-191 > JBHELW01. Next base: position 26,354 of record JBHELW010000319.1, read on the forward strand.
GCAAGGCGTGGAGGGTCTTCACCTCCGACGGCACCGATCGGCTGTGGGTCGACGCCGGCGGCTACGTTAGCGGGCTTCACTCGACCGGCGGCGCCCTGGTGGTGCAGGCCACGGCGGCAACGCCGGGACCGACCGATGCCCGGGCGTTGGTCATGACCGACAACGCGAAGTCGAACTTCTACGGATTCACGTTCCAGGGCGGGAACGAGTGCACGTTCCGCTGCATCAGCGGAGGGGCCGACAGCTTCAAGATCGGCACGAATGGCCTGCTCACCGCGCAGGTCGCGCTCAGAGGAACCGGCGCGCGCGCCGCGGCGCCAAGCACCGGCACGCACGTCGCCGGCGAGATCGTGTTCAACGCCGACCCCGTCGCCAGCGGGAAGATTGGATGGGTGTGCGTGACAGGCGGGACGCCCGGAACGTGGAAGGCGTGGGGGGCGATCGACGCGTGACCAACCACCGAAAGCACCACTACGCAACCGCGCGCGACGCGCACAGCCAGGAGACATAGACCATGGGCTTCGACTTCGGCGACGTGTGGAATCCGCTCGAGCAGATCAAGGACCTCTGGAACGGAGGTTCCAGCGCGCTCGGGAACACCGGGGGCGGCACCGGCACATACGCGAACGTCCGTGGTCCGGACGGCAGACCGGTTCAGATGGTGACGCCGTACGGCAAGCTGCTCTCCCAGCAGACCGGATTGGCAGCGCCGGTGGACGTCGCCGATCCCACGCGCCAGGCGCTGCTTGCGCAGCAAGGCGGGCTCGCGGGCCAGTTCGCCGACCAGGCGCAGACCGGGTACAACGCGTATGGCCAGCAAGCGCAGGGCGCACTGGCTGCGCTGCAGCGCCAGGCGTCGGGACAGGACTCCGTTTCGGCGATGCAGCTGCGCCAGGCGCTCGGCCAGCAGCTCGCGCAGCAGCGCTCGTTCGCCGCTGGCGCCTCGCCGCGCAACGCCGCCGGCGCCGCGCGCACCGCGGCGATCCAGATGGGGCGTGCATCGACCGCGGCGGCCGGTCAACAGGCGGTTGCCGGACAGGCTGAGCGCAACGCGGCGAATCAGCAGTACGGCCAGCTGGTCGGGCAGCTCCGCGGCCAGGATCTCAGCGCGGCGACGCAATCGCGGCAGAACGCGCTGGGCGGTTACGGGGCCCCGAATACGGGTGTCGCGCAGCCGTCGTGGATTCAGCAGTACGGCCCGGCGATCGCGGGCGGTGCCGCGGCGGCGGCTTCCGATCGCCGGCTGAAAACGGACCTCGGGCCCGGCGACGACAAGGCAAATGCCGCGATCGACGCGCTCCGGCCGTACGCCTACCGGTACAAAGACCCGCAGCAGTACGGCACCGGGCCGCAGCTCGGCACCACGACGCAGGACCTCTCTCGCGCCGGGCTCGGCCAGGCCGTGGTCAAGACGCCCGCCGGCGAGATGGTCGACCCGGGCAAGCTCAGCGGCGCGAACACCGCCATGATCGCGGCGCTCGGTCGTCGCGTCGCCGAGCTCGAGGGGCAGAGCCCAGCCGAGCGGTACGACAAGAGCCCGCTCGGGCAGAGGCAGGAGCGAATGGATCTGGTGCGGGAGGGCGATCCGCGAGCCTACGCCGCGCAGCAGGCGCTCGATCACCGACGTTCACTCCTGCAGGAAGTCGATCTGCGCCGAGCCGGCGCGTACCCTGGTGGCTTCCGGCCGCTGCCCAGCGACGAGTACTGGCAGACCCCCGGGCAGCGGCACGCCGCGGCCCTCGCGGCCCTCAGGCGCGCGGGTGCGCTGGTGGACAACGGGGGGGAGTAGATGCCCGATCCGACCTACGACGACGCGACCGGCGGGTTGTCGCTGGACGCGTTCGACCTCGGGCCGGACCTCGGCTCGCTGTCCTACCCGTGGGACCCGCCGCCGCCCGCGCCGGCGGAGACGCCGGCCGCTGCGCCGCCGCCCCCCGACGCGACCCCGCCGCAGCTCGAGCCCACCCAGCCAGGGCTCGGCATCCCGGTGAGCACGCTGGACGCGTTCGTGCCGCCGGCGCCGAGCTCGAGCGAGCCCCCGCCGTTGCCGGCCGAGGTGACCGCGGCGCCGGCGGATCCTGGCAGCTGGACGCCGGAATCCGCAGCGCCGTCGGGTGCACCGGCGATCGACAGCACCTACGGCTACTACACCGGCGCAGCACAGGGCTCGACGCTCACGCCCGAGCAGCAGTGGCAGGAGGCCGAGCGGCGGTACCAGCAGGTTGCCGGCGAGTACCAGCGCAACCCCGGCAAGCTGCTCGACCGGCTGCTCACCGCCGGGCCGGACGCCCCTATCGACGCCGACACGCAGCGTTACCTCAACGAGTTCAAGAAGCGCGACCCCGAGGGCGAGGCGGAGCTCGAAACGCGCATGGGCGACGCGCAGCTCAAGTACATGGCGGCCAAGCGGCAGGAGATCGAGAACGCGAACCACGATCGCCAGATCGAGAACGCCCAGTTCCGCGACAAAACGCGCGCGGAGATCCGGCAGAAGTCGGAGGCGATCGACGCGGAGGCGCAGAGAATCGCCGACACCAAGATTGGCTACCACCCGACGACCCTCCAGCGGATCGCCGGGGTGATCGCTGCGGTCGTCGGTGGCCTATACCAGGGCCGCACCGGCAGCGCGCGCAACCCCGGCCTCGACGCGCTGAACGAGGTCATCAACCGCGACCTCCAGGAGCAGCACTTTAACCTCGTGAACCGGCGCGACGTTCTAGGGATGCGCAAGAGCGTGCTTGCCGAGCAGTATGCGCGCACCGGCGATATGTACGAGGCGGCCGAGGTGAAACGCCTCGCCGACCTGAAGCACGCCGACGAGCTCCTGGCACAGGAACAGCTCAAATTCGCCCCTGACGGAATGCGCGCGCTGCGGATCGCAGGGATCCGAACCGGGATCGCGGGACAGATCGCCGCCAACAAGCAGGCGCGCGACCAGAAGTTATTCGACAACTCGATGAAGCTGCAGAACGCCTCGCGTGAACAGCAGCTCGCGGACGAGACCGCGCGCCACAATCGAGTGGGCGAAGGCATCGAGTACGGCAAGCTCCAGCTCGAGAAGGACAAAGAGTCCGGCAAGGACGGCCCGACGTTCACGCCGGAGCAGTGGGCGATGATCCACCCGGACAACCCGGTGCCGCCCGTCGCGTACAACAGCAAGGAGTACAAGGCATTCCTCGATCAGCGCAAGACCGGCGGCGAGATCGCGAATCAGGCGCCCGTCACCCAGCGCGGCGTCCCAGGCGTCACGGTGCCCGATCCCAAGACGGGCAAGGACACGACGTTCATCGCGACCGGCGAGCCGAGCGAGGTCGCGAAGCTGCGCACAAAGAAGGCAGCCTCGGTCACGATCGTGCATCTGCTCGACAATGCACTCCGCATTCGAGACGGCTACTCGAACAACAACGTCGCGGACCGCGCGCAGTGGCAACAGTTGCAGCAGATCTGGGGCGCCGCGAAGGCCAAGGGTAAAGACTCACTCGGTCTCGGAGCACTTTCGGCCGATGACTACAAGCTCCTCGACGGCTACCTCGGCACATCCGATCCCACCTCGTTCCGCGATCCCACCAAGGGCATTGAGCAGGCGCGGCGCACCGTGCTGCTCGATCTGAATGACAGCCTGCACGCCTCAGGCTTTCCCGAGGATCGTCACTTCGACGTGCCCGACACGAGCAAGCCGGCCAAGCCAAGGGACACTGTCAATGATCGGATGCTCAAGATGCTCCTCGACGATCCTGAGAATGTCGCCAAGTCGCAATACGACCCAACAGGCGCCCCCCGTCCGGCGCGGGGTGACAGCGAACCGTTCCCCGAACAGAAGACGCGCTTCCGTGGCGACACGGCGAATCAGCGGCCGGACTATCACGGCCACGGCATTCTGCTGCAGAGGCAGGGACTCGACGAAGTGGCCTCCCGCGCGCGAGATCCGAACGCCCCCGATCACGATGAGGCCATCACCATGATCGCCGACGTGGCCGCTCGCGAGGGCGGCGGGCGGGGCGCGGTGACCGCCGAGGTGCGCGATTATGCGCGACAGCTCCTGTACGGGCCCGACGGCATCATCGCAGCCGGAATCAACGCCATCCCGTCGGCCGGAGGGCAGTGATGCCGGACCCCGCGCCACCGCTCCTTCCGACCCCGCAGTCGTTGACGATGATCGACCCGGCGACCGGCCGGGCCGCGGACGTGCCGCTCGATCAGGTCAGCGCGTACCAGGACCAGGGCTTCACGCCCGAGACGCCCGACCAGCACTCGACGCGGCTGTCGGCGGAGACGGCCGAGGGCCTATACGGCGGCGCGCGCGGGAAGGTCGCGGCGGGCCTGGCCGGCGTGGTTCGTGGGGCGACGCTCGGCGGCAGCGATCTCGTGGGCCGGCTGACCGGCGGTGAGGATGCCGCGATCGCGCTGCGCGGCTACCAGGAGCAGAACCCGGGCGTGTCGTTCGGCTCCGAGCTCGCCGGGATGATCCTGCCGACGCTCCTGACCGGCGGCGCCGCCGCGCCCGCGGGCCTGGCCAGCCGGCTCGGTGCCGGGGTGGCCGAGCGCGCGGGCGGCGGCTTGGTCGGCGCGCTCGCCGGCGGCGCCGCGGAGGGCGCGATCTTCGGTGCCGGCCAGGGCGTCTCCGAGCTCGCCCTCTCGCAGGATCCGCTGACCCTCGAGCACGCCGCGGCCGCGATCAGCAGCAACGCGCTCTACGGCGCGGCCGGCGGCGCGATAGGCACCGGCGTGTTCAAGGGCGTCGAGGCCGGACTCGGCGCGGCCAAGCGCGCGCTCGACCGCACGCTCGCCGAGCGGGCCGCCGACCGAGCTGCCAAGGAGGCGGCGAGCAAGATCTCCGAGATCGGACCCGAGACCGACGTGAGCCTCCTGGACCGCCGCGGCCTGAAGGTCGCCCGGGACCAGGAGATCGAGGCGGTCTCGGCGGCGCAGGAGCCGGAGCGCAAGGCGTTCGTCGACGAGCTTCGGGCGTCGCGCGATGCGGCCGAGGCGGAGAAGACGTGGATCGCTACCCAGGGCGGCAGAACGCGCGAGGTGCGCTCGATCGGTCGAGCGACGCTCGACGCCGACAGGCGGATCGATTCGCTACTCAAGGTGGAGGCCGACCTGGTCGACAAGCCACAGCGCGCGCTGTCGGCGCTGCGCCAGCAGGAGCAGGCACTGGGCAAGCTCAGCGAGTGGGGCGAGCGCGAGACGCAGCGCTACCTCGACGAGGTCGCTGGCGCGCGGGGCACGATCCGGACCGAGCTGCTCGACAACAAGGTCGACGGCTTCCGGTTCGGCAAGGGCGGCATCTCGCGTGAATCGCCGGTGATCGACGACATCGTCGAGCGCCTGTTCCAGGAGAAGTACCCGCACCCCGATCGCCTGCCGACCAACCTCCAGGTCCTGAACGCGGTCCCGGGCGCGCTCGAGCGGAACCGGGCGCTGCAGGACAAGCTGGCCAAGCTCGCCGAGGCCCCGACCTCGCCGCGGCTGTCGGCGATCGACGCGGCCGAGGATGCGCTCGGCATCAAGCGTGAGGCGCCGAGCTCGGCGCTCGGCGACGTCCTCAAGGTCGCGGCGAGCGCGGTCCCGTTCGGGGGTATGGCGGAGAAGGCCGCCGGCGCTCTGTCCGGGCTGCGCAAGGCGGTCGGCGAGGGAGCGGAACGGCTCGGCCGGGCGACCTCGACGTTCCTGGGCAAGGCCGGCCCCGCGGCCGGCAAGGCGGCCAAGCTGGCGCCGCCGGTCGCCACCGAGGTCCTGTCGAAGCTGCGCTACGGCGAGTCGACCACCGACGACCGTGGCAAGCGCAAGCCCGAGCCCAAGACGCTCGCTGAGCTGTACAAGGCGCGGACCGGCGAGATCCAGGCCCAGGTCGAGCTCGCGCCCGACGGCACGTACAAGATGAAGCGGGCCGCGCGCGAACGGATGGCCGCGCGACTCGCGGGGCTCGGCGTGGTCGACCCGGTCGCCGCCGATCGCCTCGAGACCGCCGGCGCCCGGCGGATCGCCTGGCTCGCCTCGCAGATACCGCGGCGGCCGGACATCACGGCGGTCCAGATCGGGCCCGACACGTACACGCCGAGCGACCTCGCCATGCGCACGTGGGCGCGCAAGGCCGGCGCCGCGGACGACCCGTATGGCGTGCTCGAGCGCGCCGCGCAGGGTCGCGTGACCCCAACCGAGGTGATGACGCTGCGCGCGACCGCGCCCGAGATCCTGCAGTCGTACATCAACCAGGTCGCATCGGAGCTCTCGACCCTCGAGAAGAAGCTGCCGTACAAGCGGCGCCTGACGCTGTCGATCCTGACCGGAAAGCCGGTCGCGGCGGCGACGCATCCGCCGGTGCTGCGCGAGCTGCAGAGCATGTACGCGCGCGAGCCAGGCACCGCCGGCGGGACACAGGAACCGACGGCCAACCCGCGGTTCGGCTCGGTGAAGCGCAGCGACCCCGGCACGCCGGCCCAGCGCCGCGCGGGGATGGGGCCGTCGTGACCGAGGCCGAGCTCGTCACGCTCATCACGGCCGGCGGCACCGCGATCGCGGCCGGCCTCCGCTGGGCCCTCCGCCTCTGGGCCACCGTGCGCCGCGAGGCGATCGCCGCGGCGGCCGCGAGCGCCGCGCAGGCCAGCGCCGATCACCGCCAGATGATCGACGCCCTGATCGCCCAGGCCCGCTCGATGGCCGAGCTCGGCGGCAAGATCGAGGCGCTCGCGGTCCGGCTCGACGCGTTCATCGAGCGTCGCGAGCGAACGCCGGTCGAGTTCGACGACGACACCCGGCCACCGCGCCACCGCACCAACCCGCACGGCTACCGGCCACCGCGAGCCGGCGGCCGCGACGACTGATCACCAGGCAACCGGCGCCCTCGCGCGCCTCGAAAGGACCAGACCATGCGACAGACCCTGATCGACCTGTTCACCTCGAAGAAATTCCTCACCGCCCTGACCGCCGTGATTGTTTACCTCGCTGGCCGGTTCGGCTTCGACGTCGACACCGCCGTGCTGGATCGCGTGTTCGCTGCGTTCCTGGTCTACATCGGCGCCCAGGGCGTGGCGGACCACGGCAAGAGCGCCGCCGAGGTGCAGTTCGCCGCGTTCCGGACGCCGTTCGGCGTGCCGACGGGGCTCATGAGCGGCGCAGCGATGCGCGACTCGGCCGGGCGCGGCGAGCCCAAGGACCTCAGCTCCAGCCCGCCGCGCGACCCCCAGGCGGGGTTCGTCGCGCTCTGGATCCCCGCTGGCCTGGTGATCGCCGGGTTCGTCGCGCTGTTCATCGCCATCGCCTGCACCGCCGCGCAGCGCACCGCCACCCCGCCCGCGGTCGTCGACTGCACCGCGGCGAGCTCGACGGCGATCGCCAGCGCCGCGGCCTCGATGCGCGCCGAGAAACCCGAAGGGTGCGCGGTTGCCGGCGTGACCGACTGGCACTGCGTCGAGAACAAGGCGATCGCGGCGGGCGTGGCGATCGGCGGGTGCGCGTTCCTCGAGGTCGCCATGGCGGCGGACCAGGCGCCCGCGGCCGTCGCGCCGGTCGATCCCCGGCCCGGCCGCGCGGCGTTCGAGAGCTACCGGGCGAGCGTCGCCGGCGGCGCGCAGTTCCGCACCACGAGCGGGCTGCGGTGACCGGCCCGCGCCCCCTCCACGACGCCGACCGGGCCGTCGCTCGCGCGCTCGCCCTGATCGGCCGCGGCACCTACGTGTTCGGCACCGGGGACATCGACAGCTCCGGCGACGACGCGCGCGACTGTTTCGGGTTCGCGTGCTGCGAGCTGTTCGGGATCCCGCGCCACCGGCCGGGCTTCAACCGCGGCAGCTGGGCGACGGTGTCGGATGCCCTCAACTGCAACAGCGCGATCGAGGATGCCGACCACGCCGGCGAGCTGTTCGAGCGGCTGTCCACGCCGATGCCCGGCGCGCTGATCCTGTACCCGACGATCCACCTGCCCGGCCACCCGACGCCCTGGATCGGCCACGTAAAGCTCGTGGTGGGCGTGTCGCGCTGCACCGCCTGGGATCGCGACCGGCCGGACTGGAGCCTGCTCGACACCGTGGAGTGCCGCGGGCCGAACGGCGCCCGGCCCGGCATCGTCGCGGGCAACGGCCTGGGCATGGTGACGCACGACGGGCTGTGGCCCAAGCCCGAGCACCGCACGGCGATGATCCGGGTCAAGTCGTAGTCGTTACCAGCTCAACCTGCGGCACTTGCGACGGAATCGGCGGCTTGGAAATGAAAGCGCCGCGCAAGTGACCGGATCGCCGGCATCGGCCTGTCTTGAGGTGCTAGTGGGTAACACCGTGGGGGTTCGAGTCCCCCTTCGCGCACGAGGACTTAGCTCCACTCCCGTTCCCAGCCGGGTCGTCCTGGGAACGGGATGAAGCTGGGTCGTTTCCAGCGGCGAGCTCGAGCACGCGCTCGAAGGTGGCCGCCACCGCGACGCAGGACCCAACCGGAGTGTCCGGGCACCACGTGAGCACCCAGACCTCGCCGGTCGCCCGGATCGCCGCGAGGTCCTCAGGGCGGATCGCCTCATCGCGCGGCTCGCCGCCAGCGTCCGCCGCGAGCAGGTGGCTCTCGATCCAGGTCTCCAGCGGGAGGTAGTCGCCCCGGTGGGGGTTGTGCTGGAGCGAGAGCTCGATGTGCTTGGGCCACTGGACCGGCATCAGTTCGCCTCATCGTGTAGCACGCGCTGCATCGCCCGCGTGCGCCCGTCCTGCTCGGCCCCGGGGGCCAGGTAGTGGCGCCGCGTGACCTTGGGCCCGATCTGCCCCAGCGCCGCCGCGACGTGCTCGACCGACACGGCGCCGGCGGAGATCGTCGCCTGGGTGCCGCGCAGGCCGTGCGGGCAGACCTCGGGCACCTTGGCGACCGCGCACAGCCGGCGCACGTGGTACGCGACCCAGTGCCGATCGCGCCCCCCGAACAGCAGCTCGTCGCCGCGGCGCCCGGCGGCGAGCGCGGCGAGCGGGGCGCGCAGCACCCGGGGCACCTCGAGCGCGCGGTCGCCCGCAGGCGTCTTGGCGCGCTCGATCCAGAGCACCCGGGCTCGGTCGTCCACGTCGCGCACCGCCCGGCCCGCGATCTCGCCGGCGCGCATCCCCATCAGCAGGGCCATCGCCGCGGCGAGCCCGGCCTCGCTCTTCTCCGCCAGGGCGACGGCCGCGTACCGGCGCGCCTCGTCGATCCGCAACTTCTTCTTGCCGCGCCGGCGCGGGCCGGTCGGGACCAGGCCCGCGAACGGGTCGCCGCCGGCGAGCCAGCCCTGCCCCCGGCACCACGCCGCGAACCGCCGCGCGGTGCCGAGCTCGCCGAACTGGGTGTCGGGGCCGACGTCCGCGCAGCGCGCCTTCCACAGCTCGCGGCCGAGCTCGGGCGTGAGAGCGCTGAGCGGCCGATCGGGGCCGTCGGTCTGCAGCAGCCCCGCGAGGCGGTAGCCGATCGTCACGACCGACCGGAGCCCCCGCGCCCGGCAGTGCTCGACGTAGGCGTCAACGGTGCTGGCGATCGTGCGGCCCTCGATCTGGGCGCGGGCGATGCCGAGTGCCGTGATCGCCTCGGCCTCTGTCGCAAAGCTCGGAGAGCTTCGCTCACCGTCTGCTCGATCGATCGTGATCCGCCATCGGTTGCCGTGGGGGTAGGGTCCATTGACTCGCTCCTGTTTCTTCCGTCGCACGTGGGTATCTCCTGACCCAGCGCGCCGATTCCGTTCGGAGACGGTCCTCCGGAGCGGAGAGCGCGTGCAAACTCGGCGGCGAGCGCCCGGATGTCGTCGGGATGCAGGCGCACGATCACGGGACGCCCTCGCCTGCCTGCCTGGCGCGCTCCTTGCGCAGCTGCGGCGTCATCACCCGGCGCGTCTGCGTCTTCCGATCGTCAAGGATCGGCGGGATCATCGCGCCGCTGAACAGGATCGGGCGCTCCTTCACCGCGACCTCCGCAGCGGCCAGGGCAGCAGGTCGAGCACCACCTCGCCGGCGAGCACCGCCACCGTCCACCAGCCGAGCCAGCGGATCAGCGCGGCCAAGATCGCCGCGCCCGCGATCACCGAGACCACGCCGCGCGCGATGGCCGTGAGCTGGTCGTGGTTCACCACGCGTTGCCCCGGATCGCGCAGCTGTGGCGCTGCATCGAGATCGCGGTGTCGGTATCGACCATGATCCAGCACGGCTCGGTGGTCGACTCCGTGCGCTTCATTCGGTACTCGCACCGCTTGAGCCACATCCACAGGCAACCCGGCGTGTTGCTGGTGTGCTCCCATCCGTGCGAGCGCAGGTAGCGATGCTTCGCCTGCTCCAGTTCGTTCTTGGCGTCCTCGATGTCATTGCCAGATCGTTTGCGCATCACCGCCTCCTCCCGGGCTCGCGCGGCGCGGCCGCGAGCGACAGGGCCATGTCCTGCTGCATCAGGTCCTCGAGCGCGGACTCGCAGATCTTGCACCGGGCCAAGTGCTCGCGGAACGCCGCGGCGCGATCCGGCGCGAGCTCGCCGGACTGGAAGTCGACCAGGTCGCCGCACCGCAACTGCTCGACCAGAGCCTCGAGCTGGAGGATGCGACGGCGGGCCAACGCCCGACCGAGAGCGCCGGCGGTCGCCGCGGCGACCACGGCGGAGAGGATCGAGATCATCAGCGCACCGCCTGTGCCGCGCGCATCTCGGCGATCCACTCGGTCGCGCGCTCGTCGGCGTCCCAGCGGTGCAGCCGGGCGGTGCGCACCTTGTCGCGGCCGCCGATGACCAGGCACCGGCCGACCCGCGGGTGGTGGTCGGAGCCGCACTTGCACGTGCGCGGCATCAGGCCAGCTCCTCGATCCGCTGGATCACCTTGTCGATCTCGGTACCCTCGGGCAGACCGCACGCCTCGGCGATCCGCGAGACCGCCAGGAGCAGGCCATCCCGGTCCGCGGTGACCTCGGCGAGCTGGCGGTGGAGTTCGGCGATCGTCGCGGTGTCGTCCGGCGGGATCGACGTGCCGCTCGGCGGGGTGACGCAGCGCGGGTGGCGATGTTGGGCGAACGGCGCTGGCGCGAGGTAGCTTCGGGTCATGGCCGCACATGCTCCAGCCGCTCGCGCGTGCGCCACGCGAACCCAGGCGGCTCCCTCCACCAGGGGCCCTCGGTGCGCACACCGTCCGGCGCCTCGTGGCGCTCGCAACCCTTGCCCTCGAGCGGGTCCGCGCCGCCGTTGCAGATCCAGCCCGGGAACGCGGCCGGGCGCATCGGCGCACCGCAGCAGTACGGCGGGTTGTCGCCCTTCATGACCGCGGCCTCGCGATCCATGCCTCCACGAGATCCTCGCTGCCCCAGCAGACATCCGGCAGCTGGGTGCGCACGTACGCGACGATCGCGGGCATCGCCAGCAGCGACTCCGGATCGGCGCGTTTGAACGCGTCGAACAGGTCGCCGCTCAGCACGGCCTGCAGGAAGCTGCCCGTGCGGATCCCGGCATCGGCGTAGCGGTCGAGCCCGGCACGGATCGCCGGCGGGATGCGCTCGGGCGCGTCGATCGCGGGCAGGCGATCGATCTCCTCGATGAAGAGCCTGGCGGCCTGCGCCTGCGTGGCGCAGACATGCGCTCCGGCCTCACCGACCTCGGCGCGGACGCGTTCAGCCTCGTCGATAAGCCCCTGCGCGAACGTGCGCAGCCCTCCCGCGTCGGTCACGGCGCCTCGGTGGCGATCGCGCGCTCGAAGGCGCGCACCGTGGCCTCGATGATCGGGCAGCGGGCGAGCAAGCGGATGCGCGCGCGGTCTTCCGGCGTTTTCTTGGCGTAGGCGTCAACGGCGCCGGCAGCGACGGCGGCGTCGGCGTAGGCGTCGGCGGCGACGGAGGCGGCGGCGGCGGCGGCGGCGGCGTCGGCGTCGGCGGCGACGACGGCGGCGGCGACGGCGGCGTCGGCGGCGACGGCGGCGGCGGCGACGGCGGCGACGTAGGCGACGGCGGCGGCGTAGGCGGCGTCGTAGGCGTCGGCGGCGGCGGCGACGGCGGCGGCGTCGGCGGCGGCGGCGACGGCGGCGGCGTAGGCGTCGGCGTCGGCGGCGGCGGCGGCGTAGGCGGCGACGACGTAGGCGGCTCGCCTCCGCCGCGCCTCGTCGCGCACCTCGATCGAGACTGCGCGCGCAGCCTTGGCGCTCGACTCGTCCACGATCGGCGCGAGGTCGCGCAGTAGGTCGCCGAGATCGCGCCACGTTACCGCGTCGAGCCCCATCGGGACGATCTCGCGGATCACGGCGTCGAGGTAGACGTACGCGCGGCGCACGTCGTGCTGATAGGTCGTGCGCGTCCCGATCAGCGCGATGCGCAGCGGCAAGAGCAGCTGGCGCTCCTCGTCGTCGAATCGGTCGTTGAGCCGGCGACCGATTGCCGACAGTACCGGCGAGGCGCACGCCGGGCTGTCGCTGTGCGGCTCGCCGGCGCTCCAGGCGACGGCTTCCATCAGGCAGGCCCCCTGTTCGAAGCTCGAATGGCTGCCGTGCAGGAGCCGGAAGCCCGCGGGCAGCTCGCGAACGGGCGAGGCTATCATCGGTGCGCCTCCTTGTAGAACAGCGTGATCGTCAGGCAGTGGAACTCGCTGTCGCTGGACTGCGTGACCACCTTGTCGACGACCTCGACGGGGTTCGCGCGCAGCCAGGCGGTGATCTGGTCGCCCATCTGACGACGGTCCAAATGCTTCGTCTCCGAGAACACCTTGACTCCAGTGAATTGCATGTTGTCCACCCTTGTTGTTGTCCCTGGTCCCTCGGGCCGGACTCGAACCGGCGTTTCCGTACTATGAATTGCGACCACATTCCTGGAGGGGCCGCACGGTGTGTCTGCCATCCACACTGCCGAGGGAGACACCGACGCTGATTCGTCGGTGCTGGCGTCGACGGGTCTCCCCGTCCCGGAGCCGCCCGGTTGCCGCGCGTTGAGCGTTGGAGACATCCTCCGCGCGGCAAAGCGTCAGTCGCGACTGCCCTCCTTCCCGGCATCCTCGACCCATTCCGGATCCGCGATCGCCGGCCCGAGGTCGTGCAGGATCTCGAGCGGCTCGATGCCGGTCGAGTACCCGCCCCACAGGTTCGTGGCCTCGTAGATCTGCAGCCGCTCCAGCCATGCGAGCCGCAGCTTGTCGCCCTGCTCCAGCGTCGTCGGCGTGAGCTCGTAGACCTGGACCACGTACGGCGGCACGTTCTCGACCGCCACGATGTACACCTCGCGCGGCGCCCGGCCGCCGTTCTCGTGCTTGATCGCCGCGCGCTGGTCGGCGAGCTGCGCGTGGTAGCCCATGTTCGCGGCGTCGCGCACGAACCGCCACGGCGCGGCACACCTGGTGGTCTTGAGCTCGACTAGGTGGTCGGCGCGGCGCGCGTCGGGCGTCGACTGCCGGGCCCGGCCGAGCTCGGACCAGACGATGGAGCGCTCGTACACCATGCCGGGCCCGAACAGCAGGCGTGCGGCGACCGGATGGCCGTGTAGCGCGTCGCGGATCCGCTGCGCGTGGTCGTGCTCGGCGATGGTCAGCATCGCCTTGCCGGCGTGCTTGACCTGGAACTCCTTCCACACGTCGCCCGAGCGCGGGGCGATCTTCTTCGGGTTCTTCTTCGCCGGCTGGTTCCAGACAGCGATCGGCTTGTCGAAGGTGACCGCGTGCGCGCCCGTGCCGAGCCGGCGCGCCAGCGTGTCGGCGCCGTCGCCCTGGAACGCGTGGAGGCAGAGCGCGCCGCACGCGCCGGCCGCCTTCAGGTGGTGAAAGCGCGCCGGCAGCGTGCGCGGGTCGACCACCTTGCGGCGCGGGGCGTCGAGGTCGGGCTCCTCGTCATCGAAGGGCGAGGTGTCGTCGGCGTCCAGCATCATCGGGTTCCTTCCTGCGCCTCGCGGCGCGCGATCTCGGCCAGCTCCTCGGCGTCGGGCCCGCCGCCGGTCTCGGTCGGGCGCGATCCGTTCGTGGCCCTGCGCGGGCGCTCGGGGGCGATCCGAATGACGTCCATGTCCTCGAGCTTCTCCGTCGTCGGGTCGCGCATTCGCCCGTGGACCACCACGAGCGTGATCCAGCCGCGCCAGTCGCCCCAGTGATCGGAGCCGCAGATCTTGGTGAGCTCCTTGGCCATCGTGGCATTGAGGCCGAGCTTCTTGCTCTTGCCGCGGAACGCGATATAGAGCGTATCCTTGGCGCCGCCGGGGTTCTTGATGCGGCACTTCCCGCTGTCGACGATCTCGACATCGAGGGTGGTGCCCGGTCCGCCGAGGTCCTCGGCATAGAGGTACTCGGGGTCCATCCGCTTGATCACGGTCCTCCAGTGGGGTTTGCGGTCGGGCTTGCGGTCAGCCATGGGTGTGCTCCTCGTCGAAGGCGCTAACGTCGACCAGCTCGACATCGGGCGCCGCGACGACCGGCAGCTGCGCCCGCCGGTGCTCGTCCATCCGCAGCACGACGCCCGCGCGCATCGGCTGCATGACCGAACGCAGGTCGGCACGGTTGCGGCGCGCCGCGCGCGCGAGCTGTCCGGTGGTGGCCGGCGGCAGCGCGCGGGCCCGGCGCAACTTGGTGACAGCGATCGCCACGACGACGACCGCGCCGCCGAACAGCGCCCCGGCGAGGAAGATGATGATCATGATGCGAGTCCTTGCGCGGGCCGGCCCGCCGCGATCTGCGCCACGGCGCGCGCGACGTCGCTGTCCCGGTTGGCGCGGTGGGTGCCGGGCGACCAGCTGATCGCGAGGACCTCGCGCAGGTTGTGCACGGCCCACCACCAGCCGCGGACCGACCGGCCATCTCGCTCGATCGATCCGGTCCAGCCCGTGACGTGGTGGCGGCCGCCGAGGATCGTGTAGAACTTCGCGCCGCCGTCCCACGTGCTGGCGACGGCGGCGTGGAGCTCATCGAGCGACGGGCGCGGGGTGTTGCTGGTGGTGGACATGGGGGCTCCGGCGGACTACGGGCGTTGTCCTTTGATGCACTTCTTCCTGAAGCACGGCACTGATGCGCCGCTGTCGTCCTCGCAGCATCCCGATGCGAAGGGATGTTGGATGCACGTCGATATCTCGACGGAGGTGTAACCCGGGCAGTACGCCTGCTCGCCGCAGACGGACGTGCAGGCATCGTCAGAAAAGAACGGGTTGAGGGCGTCGCACGTGTAGATCCCGCCACAGAACTGGAAGTCGGGTTGTGGTGCCGGCGGCTTCGACTGCTCGACAGAGCCGACGCCCCCGGTCGGCGTCGAAAGGTCGACGGCGCATGCGGCCATGAACATCGCGAACATCAAAATCGTTGTCTTCATCGCAATCTCCTTCGGGCTGGGGCATGCCCTCGTCGGCCCCGGCAGTGGCGTGCTCCGACGCGCCACCGCGGAGGCGACGAGATCAGAGCCAGCCGACGACCAGGGCGAGAACGGCGAACGCGACGCCCACGGCCATGCCGATCGCGATCGCGCAGAGGTAGGGCCGGTTGCGCGACCACCAGGACCGGCTCTGTTCGCCGGCGGCGATCCGGCGCGCGACCTCGGCTTCCCAGTGGAGCGGCGGCTCGTAGCGCGGGGCGTTGATCACCAGGAGGCCCGCCACCCAGGCATCGGTGCCGGGACCGGCCTCGATCGCCCGGACGAGGGTCTGCCGACGATAAGGG